>JAJPEW010000001.1 GCA_021166755.1 Hydrogenophaga sp.
ATGGCGTGTTCAGCCGTGATGTGATCGATCTGGCGATGATGGAGTTGCGCCTGCCATTGTTGCGAGCGGCACTGACCAAGGCCACACAAGCCTACGGCCCTGCCGTGGCGCGCGACCTGGCCAAGGCGATTGACCGCCTGCATGAGCGTCAGGGCTGGCTGGATCGGTGCATGCAGGCCATGTCCATGACGATGCCGAAGGCTGTGCTCTGGCAAAAGGTCCGTGCCCTGCGCAGGGTGTTGAAGACCGGGTGAGCGGGTGGGTGTTGCACTTGATTATTGATTCCGCCTGCTCATTTTGGGGTCGGACGTGTGCAGTGATGCACAGTCACGGACACCCAATACCCATGCCTTTGGGCGCTTGCGGTTTGATAGGGCTGATCGTGCTGTCCGTTCACATGGACAAGCCTGGTGAAGAACGCAGAGCGTTCAGTCCACCCGCTCGCAACGCCCCTGCGCGCTGGCCAGGCCTCGGAAGTCGCTGGTCCAGCTGCCGCCGGCGGTGTCGATCTGGATGCGCTCGTTGTCCTGCGAGGTGAGGATCACGGTGCCGCGCACCGCGAAGGTGTAGACGGGCTGGCCGTCGATGGCCACTTCACGGATGCGGCGATCGTCGTAGCGGATGTCCACCGAACGCGTCCAGGTGCTGCGCGCCGGCAGGTAGACGGCCTCGCACACCAGTTGCACCTGGCGGGGGGCCGCCGAGGCGACCTGAGCGGCCGACAACAGCAACGCCGATGCGGCCAGACATGCCGTCCCTGGCTTCACGCGTCCTCGGCCTTGGCGATGCGTTCGCTCTTCCAGTACACATCATCGCCACCGTTCATGCGGTTGAGCACCCGGGCCAGCACGAACATCAGGTCGGACAGCCGGTTGAGGTACTGGCGCGGCGCTTCCTTGATGGCCTCCTCGTTGCCCAGGGCCACCAGATGGCGCTCGGCCCGGCGGGCCACGGTGCGGCAGATGTGGGCCTGGGCGGCCGCGCGGTTGCCGGCGGGCAGGATGAACTCCTGCAGGCGCGGCAACTGCTCGTTGTAGGTCGCCAGCGCTTCATCGAGGGCCAGCACCGCCTCGGGCTTGAGCAGTTCAAACCCGGGGATCGACAGCTCGCCACCCAGGTTGAACAGCTGGTGCTGGATCTCCACCAGCAGCGTGCGCACATCGGTGGGCATGTCCTCGCACAGCAGCAGGCCGATGTGCGAGTTGAGCTCGTCCACATCGCCCATCGCGTGCACGCGCAGGCTGTTCTTGGAAACGCGGGCGTTGTCGCCCAAGCCGGTGGTGCCGGCGTCGCCGGTGCGGGTGGCGATCTGTGTGAGTCGGTTGCCCATGGTGCACATCCTGGTTGCGTGAATCCGGAATCGCGGTCGGTGGCATCGCACGCCGCGCCGTGGTGCATTTTGCGCGAAGCTGCCCACCAGGCCGTTACATGTTCAAAGAAAGTGTGAAAGGCGCAAGGCTTCTGTGCCGGTGGAAACGCCTGGCAAAAGTGCTGGCCGGTGGTACGGATCTCCGCTGAAATGCCTGCTCGACAAAAACCATGAAGGAGTCTCTGAGCATGCGCACATTCCGTCGACCACAGGCCTCTGCGGCCAACCTGACCCCCTCCCGGTTCGAACGCCACAGCGTGGCCCTGCTGGCGGTGTGGACGCTCACGCTCGCCCCGGGCCTGGCGGGCGCCACCCAACCCAAGGCGGTGGACCTGGCCGAAGCGATCAGCGCCGCCTTCGACCGGGCCGACCGCGACGGCGACGGGCACCTGAGCCCTCAGGAGGCGGAGCACCTGCCCGCCGTGGCCCAGCGCTTCACCGCGCTGGACAGGGACGGGGACGGCAAACTCTCGCGCAAGGAATTTCACCAGGGCATCAAGGGTTCCTGACATCGCGGGCGCGCACCCCTGGGCGTACACTGCAGGCTCATTGCCGGGCGAGAGAGACGCGCCCCAGGAGATCCCACCCATGAACGCCCCCACCGACCACGCCCACCTGGCCCCCGAACTGCACCTGCGCGAGGTGCCCGCCGCCCTGATCGATGCCCTGCAGCAGCGCTTCGGCCCGCAGTGCTCCTCCGCGCTGGTGGTGCGCGAACAGCACGGCCGCGACGAGTCCATCTTCGATGTGCCGCCGCCCAGCGCGGTGATCTTTGCCGAGTCCACCCAGGACGTGGCCGATGCGGTCAAGCTCGCGGCGCAGCACAAGGTGCCGGTGATCCCGTTTGGCGTCGGCTCCTCGCTGGAAGGCCACCTGCTGGCCATCCAGGGCGGCATCAGCATCGACGTCAGCCGCATGAACCAGGTGCTGTCCATCAATGCCGAGGACCTGACAGTGACCGTGCAGCCCGGTATCACCCGCAAGGCCCTGAACGAAGCCGTCAAGCACGAAGGCCTGTTCTTCCCGATCGACCCCGGCGCGGACGCCTCCATCGGCGGCATGGCCGCCACCCGCGCCAGCGGCACCAACGCCGTGCGCTACGGCACCATGCGCGAGAACGTGCTGGCGCTGGAGGTGGTGACCGCCAAGGGCGAGGTCATCCGCACCGGCACCCGGGCCAAGAAAAGCAGCGCCGGCTACGACCTGACCCGCCTGATGGTGGGCAGCGAGGGCACGCTGGGCGTCATGACCGAGATCACCGTCAAGCTCTACCCGCTGCCCGAGGCCATTTCAGCCGCCATCTGCTCCTTCCCGAGCATCGAGGCGGCGGTGCGGACCGTCATCCAGGTGATCCAGCTGGGTGTGCCGATCGCGCGCTGCGAACTGATCGATGCGGGTACCGTGCGCATGGTCAATGCCCACAGCAAGCTGGGCCTGCGCGAGGAACACATGCTGCTGATGGAGTTTCACGGCTCCCCCGCCAGCGTGCAGGAGCAGGCCGAGATGGTGCAGGAGATCGCCAGCGAGTTCGGTGGCAACGCGTTCGAATGGGCGACCACGCCCGAGGAACGCACCCGCCTGTGGACCGCGCGGCACAACGCCTACTTTGCCGCCATCCAGAGCAAACCCGGGTGCCGCGCCGTCAGCACCGACACCTGCGTGCCGATCAGCCGCCTGGCCGACTGCCTGCTCGACTCGGTGGCCGAGGCCGATGCCAGCGGCCTCCCCTACTTCCTGGTGGGCCACGTCGGCGACGGCAACTTCCACTTCGGCTACCTGATCGATCCAGCCAATCCGCAGGAACACCGCGTGGCCGAAGAGCTCAACCACAAGCTGGTGCACCGCGCGCTGCAACTTGAAGGCACCTGCACCGGCGAGCACGGCGTGGGACTGCACAAGATGGACTTCCTGCGCCGTGAAGCCGGCGACGGTGCCATCGACATGATGCGCACCATCAAGCAGGCGCTCGACCCGGACAACATCCTCAACCCGGGGAAGATCTTCACCTATTGATGGGATGAACCAGGTCGGGTAACAATCGCTTACCTGCCCTTGAGACGGGACGGCGCGGGCTCGCTTGTATACTTTTTTGATTAAGTTTCAAGTCGAGACATTTCACAGGAGGGTTCCATGCGCGCGGTCATTTCATCCGCTTCTGTCGCCATGATCCTGCTGGCCGGATGTGCCGCACAGGCGCCCGAGGCCCAGATCACCAAGCCGGCGGACACCATCCGCATCTGTGACGACAGCGGCTGCTCGGACCGGCCGCGCAGCTCGGCCACCTTTCAGGGTACCCCGACCGATCCCGAGGCCGAACGCCGCCTTGCCGCGCTGACGGCGCTGGGCGAGAAAGACGCCAAGGCCGCCTACGACCTGGGCCTGCGCTTCCTGCGCGGCGACGGTGTCGACCGCAACAGTTACCAGGCCATCCAGTGGATGCGCAAAGCCGGCGATCGCGGCCATGTCGAGGCGCAATACGCCCTGGGCCGGCTCTATCTGCTGGGCTTTGAGGAAATGGGTCCCGATCCGGCCGAGGCCGAGGTCTGGCTGACCATGGCCGCAGGCAAAGGCCACAAGGGCGCCAAGAAGCTGCTGCCTGACGCAGCCGCCGCCAAGAAGGACGAGCGACGCCTTTATCAGGTGCGCGAAGCCGAGCGCAAGTCGTGGAGCGTCTGGTACACCAGCACTCCCTACTACTGGACCTGGGGCAACAGCGGCTGGTACCAGCGCTGAGACCACGTGTCCGAATCTCCGTCTCCAAAGAAAGCTGTTTCCATGACCAAGACCTCTTCCCTCACCCTGCGCATGGCCGCCCTGGCGGCAGCCCTGACCCTGGCCGGCTGCGTCACGCCTGGCGGCGGCAGCGTATCCACGGGTGGCAGCCCGACGGCCGCGACCGGTTCTGCCGCTGGCGGCACGAGCGCGGGCGCCAACACCGCGCTGGAGCGTTGCGCCTCGCCGCTGGGCACGCTGGCCGTGGACGACGGCCGCGGCAAGGAGTGGTACGCCAGCTTCGGTGCGGCCACCAAGGTCACCACCATCGAGCCGCTGATCCGCCTGGCGGTCCAGCAGTCCAACTGCTTCGTGATCACCTCGATCGGCAACAACCGCACCGAGAGCAAGATTTCGTCGATCACCGACAAGCAGCGCAATTCGGGTGAGTTCCGTGCCGGCTCCAACCAGCAGAAGGGCCAGCGAGTGGCCGCCGACTACTACATGGAGCCGGCCATCATCATCGACAACGAGACGACAGGCGCCATCGGGGCCTCGCTCGGTGGCGTGATCGGTCGCAAGAACCCGGTGCTCGGTGCCCTGGCGGGTGGCCTGGAGAGCAAGGCTTCCGTGGTGACCCTGACCCTGTTCGACATCCGCTCCGGTGTGCAGATTGCCATCTCCGAAGGCAACGCCACCGCCACCAATTACGGTGCCGCGCTCGGTGCGTTCGGTGGCAGCGCCGCCGGTGCCCTGGGTGGCTTCTCGCGCACGCCGGAAGGCAAGGCCGCCGTGGCCGCCTTCACCGACGCCTACAACAGCATGGTCGTTTCCCTGCGCAACTACAAGGCACAGGAAGTCAAGGGCGGCCTGGGCCGCGGTGGCCAGCTCAAGGTGGGCAACTGATCCTGCGCGGGTCCATCGGGCGGGGCCACCCGCCTGACAGCACGCCAGACCGAAGAAAAACCTCCCGCGACCGGGAGGTTTTTTTTCGTCCGGCCCGGTGGTGGGTCAGTTCACGTCCGGCAGACGCACTTCGCTGTGCAACAGGCTGGTGAAATCCCCGCGGACCTGCAGACGCCCCGCTTGTGCCAGCACCTGCAGGCGCTGGGCAAAGTGCTCCAGGGGCATGTCAGGCCATTCCGCCACCGCCGCGCCGACCACCCGCGCGGCACGTCGCCACTCTGCCGTGAGGGCATCCAGCAGGCAGTCGTCGATCTGCCGCATGAGGGCCTCCTCGGGTCCTGACACGGGCGAGTCTGGCCCGGGGGGCGGCTGCGACAAGGGTAGCCGCAGCTCCGTCTCGAACACATGCGTCATGCGATGAACGGCCTGCAGACAGTGGCTGCGATGTGGGCCGGCAGGCAGGGCCAGAACATGCTGCTCCAACGCTTCCAGGGCTTCGGCGAGCGTCTGGCAGGCGCCTTGCAGGTCGGAACGGGCCATGGGCAGAAAAGACGGGTCAGTTGCCAGCGCGCAGGCGGTCGATCAACCCGTTGAGCTCATCCAGGGAGCCGAACTGGATCGCCAGCTCGCCCATGTCCTCCACCCGGCCGTGGCGTTTGACGCGCTTCTTGATCCGGACCTCGACCTCGGCGGTCAGGAGGTCGGACAGCTCTTCCTCCACCCGGCGGATGTCGCGCGACTTTTCCTTCTTGGGTTTCTGGGGCACCAGGTTGAACTCCGCCCCCAGCTTCTTGACCAGGCTCTCGGCTTCGCGCACCGACATTTTCTTGGCAGCGATCTGGTTCGCCGCCGTGATCTGCGACACCTTTTCCAGCGCCAGCAACGCCCGGGCATGGCCCATGTCGATGTCGCCGGCCATCAGCATGGTCTGCACCGGGTCGGCCAGGTTGAGCAGGCGCAGCAGGTTGCTGGCCGCGCTGCGCGAACGGCCCACCGCCTGGGCAGCCTGCTCATGGGTCAGGCCAAATTCCCGGATCAGGCGCTGCAGGCCCTGGGCCTCTTCCAGCGGATTGAGGTCTTCGCGCTGGATGTTCTCGATCAGGGCCATGGCGGCGGCGGCCTCGTTGGGCACATCACGCACCAGCACCGGCACCTGGGTCAGGCCGGCCAGTTGGGAAGCACGGAAGCGCCGCTCACCGGCGATGATCTCGTATTTGCCGGCGTTGGGGCCATCGGCCAGCTGGCGCACCAGGATGGGCTGCATGATGCCCTGGGCCTTGATGGATTCGGCCAGCTCGTAGAGCGCGCCTTCGTCCATGCGGGTGCGGGGCTGGTACATGCCCGGCACCATGTCCGTGACCGGCAGCGTGCTGGGCGCGCCTTCCTGGGCGACCGCCGGTGTCGCCGCGTCGTCGACCTTGGGCCCCAGCAGGGCCTCGAGTCCGCGGCCAAGGCCTTTGGGTTTCTTGGTGACCATGGCGTCGTCTTTCTTCAAATGTCTTTCGGGCCCGTCAGTTCGCGCAGCAGCGCCAGGCCATCAGGCCAGTCGCCGAGCCCGGACTCCGCGTTGATGTGTCCGCATGGCCCGCAATCGATGAACCGCGATCCCCAGACGTCCGCCAGGGATTGGGCTTTTGCGAGGCTGCAATAAGGGTCGTCATGGCTGCCCAGCAACAGACTGGGAAACGGCAACCGGTCTCGAACGATGGGCGCCCAACTCGGCAAGACGCCACGCAGTTCGTCACGCTCGGGATCGCCCGGCGCCACCAGCAGCGCGCCCTGCACGCGGGCGGTGCTGCGCGAGACCTGTGCCCAGGCGGCCGTGAGGATGCAGCCCAGGCTGTGGGCCACCAGCACCACCGGGCCGTCGCTGCCCAGGATCACATCCTCCAGCCGGGCGATCCAGTCGCCCCGGCGGGGAGTCATCCAGTCGTGCTGATCCACCCGACGGAAGCCGTGCAGGGTTTCCCAGCGGCTCTGCCAGTGCTCGGGGCCGCTGTTCTGCCAGCCCGGCAGGATCAGGACATTTTCAGGTTTGACCATGTTCATGGCAGCAGCAAGCGCTCACATCTTCCGGATTCTGTCGACCATCT
>JAJPEW010000005.1 GCA_021166755.1 Hydrogenophaga sp.
GGCCGTGCTGGGGCTGACGCCATCTGAGGGCGAGCTGATGGTGGTGGGCAATGGTTGGTCCCAGGCCAAAGCCACTGGTCGTGATCGTGCCCTGCGCCGCCGTGTCCAGGTTGTCTTCCAGGATCCGTTTTCCTCCCTGTCACCCCGAATGACCGTGGAGCAGATCGTCGGGGAAGGGCTGAGCATCCATGAGCCCGGGCTGTCATCGACCCAGAAACGGGATCGCGTCGTCGCCATGCTGCGCGAAGTGGGTTTGTTGAACGAGCGCGACGATGGCCGTTCCTGGCTGCACCGGTATCCGCATGAGTTCTCTGGCGGCCAACGGCAACGCCTGGCGATTGCCAGGGCGCTGATTGTGGAACCGGACGTTCTGGTGCTGGACGAGCCGACCAGTGCGCTGGATGTGACCGTCCAGCAACAGGTGTTGCGTCTGCTGCAGCGCCTGCAGCGTGAGCGCAGCCTGAGCTATCTGCTCATCACCCACGACATGGACGTCATCCGCGCCATGGCGCATGAGGTTCTGGTGATGAAGGATGGCCGGGTGGTCGAGGCCGGTCCCTGCGATGCTGTCCTGGGCGCGCCACAGCAGCCGTACACCCAAACACTGGTGGCTGCGGCCGGCTGATGCCTGGTGTATCGTTGCTTGACATTTGTCAAGCACGAGGTCCGGCGCCCGTTTTATAAACACGGGCCCGGTGCTGTTGTCGATTCTTCTGTGCCGATCCTCCATGAACCAACGCCCGGAAACCGTGACTGCCCAACTGCCTGTCGTGCCTGGACCTGTGTCGCCCTTGCGGTGGCTGGCCAAAGGCTGGAGCGACCTGTGGGACAACCCCGTCCCCGGCCTGGCGCACGGGTTTGCCATTGCCGCCTTCGGGTGGCTCCTGCTTTGGCTGGCATGGGACCGTTTCTGGCTGTTGGCCGGTGCCTTTTCCGGCTTTCTGATCGTGGCACCCATCGTGGCCACCGGTCTCTATCACATCAGTCGTTCACGGGCGAGGGGGCATCGTGCTGGCATGGGAGAGGTGCTGGCGCTCTGGCGTTCGGGTGACGGGCGGCTGGTCCGGTTTGGCGTGCTTCTCGCACTCGCGGGCACCGGTTGGGTGCTGACCTCGGCTGGTCTGATCACCTTGCTATCCAGTGTGCCGATTGAAAAGCCGGTCGATTTCCTTCGGCACGTCGTGCTCGTCAGGGAGCTTGGCCTGTTCGAGATCTGGCTGCTGATGGGTGCGTTGCTGGCGGCGCCGGTTTTTGCGTCCTCTGTGATGGCCATTCCTATCCTGGTCGATACCACCGTACCCGTGAGCATGGCGGTGGCCGAAAGCTGGCGGACCGTGGCGAGCCAGCCCACCCTGATGACACTTTGGGCCGTCATGATTTCGATTCTGGCGGGTGTCGGCATGCTGACGGGGTTGCTGGGGCTGATCGTGATCATCCCGTGGCTGGCCCATGCCAGTTGGCATGCCTACATCGAGCTCGCCGCGAGGTCTCCTTACATCAGCACAGGCGACTGACATCGCCGGCGTTCACGCATCCATGGAAAACACCATCTTCGGCTACACGGAGGGACAGATTGCCCAGTTCGGCCTGACATTCGGCGTCGGCGCGTTCATCCTGTACATGCTGTTCATTGTCCTGAACCTGGCTCTGGAGGCCAAGGCAGGCAAGTTTGGCACCTTCATCCTTTTTCTGGTGTTGTCCCTGGGAATGCTTGGCTTCGTGGCGAAGAACGTGATTCAGTGGATTCTTGGCATCTGATTTCCTAGCAATTCGCTTGCCAGTACCCATTTGCCGAGTTAGAATGCTGTCTTCACGACCAGTTGGGCGGGTACTCACCGGCCCTTTTTTTTTGGCCGAACGTCTTTGGCATGCCAACGACGGCGGGCCATTAACAGACAACAGAAGCAGGACTGACCGATCACGATGGCTTGGCAGGAAACCGTAGCGCAGACCGTCTCCGGACTGGGTTTCGATCTGGTGGATCTTGAACGATCCGCCGGCGGTTTGTTGCGCGTGACCATTGACCTGCCCTGGTCGCCGCCCGTTGAGGGTGCGCCGGCCGCGCCGGAGCAGTTTGTCACGGTCGAAGATTGCGAAACCGTGACCCGGCAGCTGCAATACCTGCTGGAGGTTGAGGGGGTTGACTACCACCGGCTGGAAGTTGGCTCTCCGGGCATCGATCGCCCGCTGCGACACGAGAACGACTTCCTGCGCTTTGCCGGGCAGGTGATTGACATCACCTTGAAGGCCCCCATTGGCGGTGGCACCGAAGGCGTGGCAGCCAACCGGAAGAAGTTCCGCGGACAGCTCGAGCGTGCAGAGGATGGTCAGCAATGGCAAATCGTCTGGAGCGACGCTCCGCCTCCCAAGCCGGGGCAGCGCGTGAGCAAGAAACGGGAGCCCGAGCCCATGCAGGCGCTGACATTCCGTCTGGATGAGCTGCAGCAGGCGCGTCTGGCGCCCCTGGTGGATTTCAAGGGCCGGCGATCGGTCCCCAAGGCATGAGTGGCCGTGCGACAAGGCGGTCTTGAATTGAATACGAACGCAACGCGACAAGAATTCTGGAAAGGTGGGCGAGTGAAATGAACCGCGAAATGTTGATGTTGATCGATGCCATCTCGCGCGAGAAGAACGTCGAGCGCGACGTGGTGCTGGGCGCTGTCGAGCAGGCCCTGGCCTCGGCCACCAAGAAACTCTACAAAGGCGAAGTCGATATCCGTGTCGCCATGGACCCGGACACCGGCGCCTACGAGACCTTCCGCCGCTGGCTCGTCGTGCCCGATTCGGCCGGTCTGCAGAATCCCGACGCCGAAGAGTTGCTCTCGGATGCTCGCGAGGACATCCCTGACATCGAGGAAGGCGACTACATCGAGAAGCCGGTCGAGAGCGTGCCGATTGGCCGCATCGGCGCCATGGCAGCCAAGCAGGTCATCCTGCAGAAGATCCGCGATGCCGAGCGCGAGATGCTGCTCAACGACTTCATGTCCCGTGGCGACAAGGTCTTTGTCGGCACGGTCAAGCGGATGGACAAGGGTGACCTGATCGTCGAGAGTGGCCGTGTGGAAGGCCGCCTCAAGCGTGGAGAAATGATCCCGAAGGAGAACTTCCGCACCGGTGACCGTGTCCGCGCCATGATCATGGAGGTGGACCTCACCCTGCGGGGCGCTCCGATTCTGCTGTCTCGCTCGGCGCCTGCCTTCATGATCGAGTTGTTCCGCCAGGAAGTGCCCGAGATCGAGCAGGGTCTGCTGGAGATCAAGACCTGTGCGCGTGACCCCGGTTCGCGGGCAAAGATTGCCGTGGTGTCCCACGACAAGCGCATCGATCCGATCGGCACCTGTGTGGGTGTCCGCGGTTCGCGGGTGAACGCGGTGACGAATGAACTCGCTGGCGAGCGGGTCGACATCGTGCTGTGGTCTGAAGACCCCGCCCAGTTCGTCATCGGTGCCCTGGCGCCGGCCAACGTGCAGTCCATCGTGGTGGATGAGGAAAAGCACGCCATGGACGTGGTCGTGGACGAGGAGAACCTGGCCATCGCCATCGGGCGCGGCGGTCAGAACGTGCGTCTGGCCTCCGAACTGACCGGCTGGAAGATCAACATCATGACGGCCGATGAGTCGGCCCAGAAACAGGCCGAAGAGGCCGATGTCATCCGCAAGCTGTTCATGGCCAAGCTCGACGTCGATCAGGAGATCGCCGACATCCTCATCGAAGAAGGCTTCACCAGCCTGGAAGAGGTGGCTTACGTGCCGCTGCAGGAGATGCTGGAGATCGAGTCCTTTGATGAAGACACCGTCAACGAGTTGCGCGCCCGAGCCAAGGACGCCCTGCTGACGATGGAAATCGCCCGCGAGGAGGATGTCGAAGAGGTGTCCCAGAACCTCAAGGACCTCGAGGGCCTTTCTCCTGAAATGCTTGCCAAGCTGGCCGAGGCTGGCGTGCACACCCGAGATGATTTGGCCGATCTGGCCACCGATGAGCTGACCGAGATCACCGGGCAGACGCCTGAGGAGGCCACCGCCCTGATCATGAAGGCGCGAGCCCACTGGTTCAATGGCGATGAGTCGGCCACGGTCTGAGCGGCGGAGGAAAGATATTCATGACAAGTACCACCGTTGCGGAATTGGCCGCTGAACTCAACAAACCCACCGGTCTGCTGCTGGAGCAGCTCGAGGCTGCCGGCGTTGGCAAGGCCTCCGAAGCTGACAAGGTTTCCGAATCCGACAAGCAAGCCCTGCTGAACCACCTCAAGGCCAGCCATGGCACGGCTGGTGGCGAGCGCAAGAAGATCACCCTGGTCAAGAAATCGACCACCGAGATCAAGCAGGCGGATGCGACCGGGCGCGCCCGGACCATCCAGGTCGAGGTTCGCAAGAAGCGCACGTTTGTCAAACGCGATGACGAGGTGATGGCCCCTGCCGAAGTCGCACCCGAGCCTGCAGCGCCCGCGATCGACGAGGCCGAACTCGCCCGTCGCGAGGAGGAGGCACGCCGGCAAGCCGAACTGCTGCGCCGCCAGGAGGAAGAGCTGGCCCAGAAGCGCAAGGAACGTGAAGCCGAAGAGGCCCGCCAGGCCGAAGAGCGCGCGCGCCTCGAAGCCGAGGCCGCTGCGGCTGCCGAACGCGCCAAGGCCGAGCAGGCCAAGTCGGAGCAGACGGCTGCAGCGCAAGCCGCACAGGTAGAGCAGGAAGACCGGGCCAAGGCGGCCGCGCAGGAGCGTGAGGCTGCCGCCAAGGTGCAGGCCGACAAGAACGCCGAAGCCAAGCGAGCTGAAGAGCAGCGCGCCCGCGATCTCGAAGAGCGCCGCCGAAAGGCCGAGGCTGAGGCTGCCAACATCCGCGCCATGATGGCGGCGCCCGCACGTACCCTCGTGGCCAAGAAGCCGGAGCCTGCGCCTGACGCCAAGGCCGCCACCAAGGGCACCCTGCACAAGCCGGCCACCGGGTCCACGGCTGCCAAGCCGGCCGGAACGGCTGCTGCTGGCGCGGCAGCCGGCGCCGGTGGCAAGAAAGAGGTGAAGTCGGAGAACCTGTCTTCCACCTGGAAGGACGACGCGGCCAAGAAGAAGGAAATCAAGACCCGTGGCGACACGTCTTCGGGTCGTTCCAACTGGCGTGCCGGGCCCAAGGGTGGCGGTGGTCGTCGTGGTGACCGTGACGGTCGCGACGGTGGTTCGTCGTTCGCCGCACCGGCCGAGTTCAAGCAGATCGAAGTCCATGTGCCCGAGACCATCACGGTGGCCGAGTTGGCTCACAAGATGGCGCTCAAGTCGTCCGAAGTCATCAAGCAGTTGATGAAGCTGGGCCAGATGGTGACGATCAACCAATCGCTGGACCAGGACACGGCCATGATCGTGGTCGAAGAGCTCGGTCACAAGGCGGTTCAGGCGGCACTGGATGACCCCGAGGCCTTCACCGAAGAAGAGGTGATGGGCCAGCAGGCGGAGCTGATGCCCCGTGCACCGGTGGTGACCGTCATGGGTCACGTCGACCACGGCAAGACCTCGCTGTTGGACTACATCCGCCGTTCCAAGGTGGCTGCGGGCGAAGCAGGTGGCATCACCCAACACATTGGCGCCTACCACGTGGACACCCCGCGTGGCATGGTGACCTTCCTGGATACCCCCGGCCACGAGGCGTTCACCGCCATGCGTGCCCGTGGTGCGCAGGCCACCGATATCGTGATTCTGGTCTGTGCGGCTGACGATGGTGTCATGCCGCAGACCAAGGAAGCCGTCAAGCACGCCAAGGCGGCCGGAGTACCCATTGTGGTGGCCATGACCAAGGCCGACAAACCCGATGCCAACGTCGAGCGCGTCAAGGCCGAGCTGGTGGCGGAAGAAGTGGTTCCTGAAGAGTTCGGCGGTGACTCGCCCTTCATTGCCGTCTCGTCCAAGACAGGCATGGGCATTGACGCACTGCTGGAGCAGGTCCTGCTGCAGGCCGAAGTGCTGGAGCTCAAGGCACCGGTGGATGCCATGGCCAAGGGTCTGGTGATCGAGGCGCGCCTGGACAAAGGTCGCGGCGCAGTGGCCACCGTGCTGGTGCAATCCGGCACGCTCAAGGTCGGCGACGTGGTGCTGGCCGGTCAGACTTCCGGTCGTGTTCGCGCCATGCTGGACGAGAACGGCAAGCCCACCAAGGAAGCCGGACCGTCCATTCCCGTGGAAATCCAGGGCCTGGCCGAAGTGCCACAGGCCGGCGATGACTTCATGGTCATGTCCGACGAGCGTCGCGCACGTGAAATTGCGACCTACCGCGCTGGCAAGTACCGCAGCACCAAACTGGCCAAACAGCAGGCCGCCAAGCTGGAGAACATGTTCTCCGACATTTCTGCCGGCGAAGTCAAGGTACTGCCCATCATCATCAAGTCCGATGTGCAGGGTTCGCAGGAAGCGCTGTCGGCGTCGCTGCTCAAGCTGTCGACCGACGAGGTCAAGGTCCAGCTGGTCTATGCCGGCGTGGGAGGCATTTCGGAATCCGACATCAACCTGGCCATCGCGTCGCGGGCCATTGTCATCGGCTTCAATGTCCGGGCAGACGCGGGTGCTCGCAAACTGGCCGAGGGCAATGATGTCGACATCCACTACTACAACATCATCTACGACGCTGTCGACGAGCTCAAGGCAGCCATGTCCGGCATGCTGGCGCCGGAGAAGCGCGAGGAAAACATCGGTACGGCCGAGATCCGGACCGTGTTCGTGGCATCGAAGATCGGCACGGTGGCCGGTTGCATGATCACCTCCGGTCAGGTGACGCGCAACTCGCACTTCCGCCTGCTGCGCGAGAACGTGGTGGTCTACACCGGCGAGATCGAGTCCCTCAAGCGCCTCAAGGACGATGTCCGCGAGGTCAAGGAAGGCTTCGAGTGCGGTATCAAGCTCAAGAACTACAACGACATCAAGGAAGGTGATCAGCTGGAGTTCTTCGAGATCAAGGAAGTCGCCCGGACGCTGTAAACCATGGTGCGCAAGTCATCCGTCCCCAACCGCGGGTTCCGCGTGGCCGACCAGATCCAGCGAGATCTGGCCGAGTTGATCGCGCGCGAGCTCAAGGATCCGCGTGTGGGGATGGTCACCATCAATGCGGTCGAGGTCACCCCTGACTACGCTCACGCCAAGGTGTTCTTCAGCCTGCTGACCGGCAACCCCGAAGAAACCACGGCGGGGCTCAATGCGGCAGCCGGCTTCCTGCGAAGCGGCCTGTTCAAGCGCCTGCACATCCACACCGTGCCGACGCTGCATTTCGTGTTCGACCGCACCACCGAGCGTGCGGCCGACATGAATGCATTGATCGCCAAGGCTGTGGCTTCGCGTTCCAAGGACGAGGACTGACATGACGGCTGCTCCTCGTGCACGGGTGCAGCGTCGCCCCGTGCACGGGGTTCTGCTGCTCGACAAACCGCTGGGCTTCTCCAGCAACCAGGCTTTGCAGAAGGCCAAGTGGTTGCTGCGTGCCGACAAGGCGGGCCATACCGGCACCCTGGATCCTTTGGCCACGGGGGTGCTGCCGATCTGCTTCGGCGCCGCCACCAAGTTCAGCCAGCTGCATCTGGATGCCGACAAGACTTACGAGACGGTGGTTCGCCTGGGTGTGACGACCTCGACCGCAGACGCGGAGGGGGAGGTGGTCGATACCCGCCCGGTGGACTGTTCGGCGGGGCAGGTGGTCGAAGTCCTCGATCGCTTCACGGGGTCGATCACGCAGGTGCCACCCATGCACAGCGCCCTCAAGAAAGACGGCAAGGCGCTGTACGAGTACGCCCGGGAAGGCAAGACGGTTGAGCGGGAGCCCCGGACCGTCATGATTCACGACCTGGAACTGCTGGACATGCAGTTGCACGGCACAGAGCCGTTCCTGAAGCTACGCGTGCGTTGCTCCAAGGGCACCTATATTCGTACCTTGGGTGAGGACATCGCCCGCGCACTGGGATGTGGTGGCCATCTGACGCTTCTGCGGCGGGTGCAGACCGGTCCCTTTTCCGTCGACCAATGCATTGCCGTGGAAGCACTGGAAGCCATGCCGGAAGATCAGCGTCTTCGCTGCCTGCTGCCGGTCGAGTCGCTGCTGCCACATCACGCGCCTGTCACCTTGGCCAGCGATGATGCGGCGCGGTTCCTCAGCGGCATGCGCCGTCGGGGCCACTGGCCCGACCACGAACAGGTGGCCATCTATGGTCCTCCCACCGACACCCGAAGGGCGCCCGTGCTGCTGGGCAGCGGCCACACCCAAGCGGGCGAACTTATCCCGGGGCGGCTGCTGAGCCCCATCGAAATACAGCAAATCCTGGAAACTGCAACATGAGCAAACAGATCCGCAACATCGCCATCATCGCCCACGTCGACCATGGCAAGACCACCATGGTGGACCAGCTGCTGCGTCAGTCGGGCACCTTCGCCGAGCACGAGAAAGTCGTGGACACGGTGATGGACAACAACGCCATCGAACGTGAACGAGGCATCACCATCCTGGCCAAGAACTGCGCTGTGAGCTGGCAGGGCACGCACATCAACATCGTGGACACCCCCGGCCACGCGGACTTCGGTGGCGAGGTCGAGCGTGCGCTGTCCATGGTCGATGGCGTGGTGCTGCTGATCGACGCCCAGGAAGGCCCGATGCCGCAGACCCGGTTTGTCACCAAGAAGGCGCTGGCGCTGGGCCTGCGCCCCATCGTCGTCGTCAACAAGGTCGACAAGCCCGGAGCCAACTGCGACAAGGTCATCAACGCCGCATTCGACCTGTTCGACAAACTGGGCGCGACCGATGAACAGCTCGACTTCCCGGTGGTCTACGCCTCCGGTATCAACGGATGGTCGTCGCTGGAGGAGGGTCCCGCGGGCGAGCAATGGGGTCCCGACATGTCGGCTCTGTTCAACACCGTCCTCAAGCATGTGCCTGCGCACCAGGGCGACCCGAAGGCCCCCCTGCAGCTTCAGATTTCTGCCCTGGACTACAACAGCTTCGTGGGCCGTATCGGCGTGGGTCGCATCAATGCCGGCACCATCAAACCCGCCATGGACGTCCTGGTGATGGAAGGCCCCGACGGCAAGAGCTTCAAGGGTCGCATCAACCAGGTCCTGACCTTCCAGGGTCTCGATCGCATGCAGGTGACCGAGGCCGGGCCTGGCGACATCGTCCTGATCAACGGCATTGAGGACATCGGCATCGGGGTGACCCTGACCGATCCCGCCAACCCCACGCCGCTGCCCATGCTCAAGGTGGATGAACCGACGCTGACCATGAACTTCTGCGTCAACACCAGCCCGTTGGCCGGCCGTGAAGGCAAGTTCGTGACCAGCCGCCAGATCTGGGACCGCCTGCAGAAGGAGCTTCAGCACAACGTGGCCCTGCGCGTGAAGGAAACCGACGAAGATGGCATCTTTGAAGTTTCCGGGCGGGGTGAACTGCACCTGACCATCCTGCTGGAGAACATGCGCCGTGAAGGCTATGAGCTGGCCGTGTCCAAGCCGCGCGTGGTGTTCCGCGAAATCAACGGCGAGAAATGTGAGCCGATCGAATTGGTGACCTGCGACATCGAGGAAGGCCATCAGGGCGGTGTGATGCAGGCCTTGGGCGAGCGCAAGGGCGAACTGGTCAACATGGAACCGGATGGCCGTGGTCGTGTGCGCCTGGAGTACCGAATTCCTGCGCGCGGACTGATCGGTTTCTCCAACGAGTTCCTCAACCTCACCCGCGGCTCAGGCCTGATCAGCAACATCTTCGACGGCTACGAGCCGCACAAGGGCGACATCGGCGGCCGCAAGAACGGTGTGCTGATTTCGATGGACGATGGCGAGATCTTTACCTACGCCCTGGGCAAACTCGACGACCGCGGTCGCATGTTTGTCAAGGCCGGCGACCCGGTCTACGAAGGCATGATCGTTGGCATCCACAGCCGCGAGAACGATCTGGTGGTGAACGCCACCCGGACCAAGCAGCTGACCAACTTCCGTGTCAGTGGCAAGGAGGATGCCATCAAGATCACCCCGCCCATCGAGCTGACCCTGGAATACGGTGTGGAGTTCATCGACGACGACGAGCTGGTCGAGATCACGCCCAAGAGCGTTCGCCTGCGCAAGCGCCATCTGAAGGAACACGATCGCAAGCGTGCTTCCAAGGAAAGCTGATTCTTCCCCCGAACCGTCGGACAGACAGCGATGAGCGATTCGGGCGGCATGGATCGGTGGCAGTGGCTGGTGGTGGGGGCGGCGGCGGTCGGCATGGTGTACGTCAATGCGGATCGCAGCGTGGAAACGCGGCGCCCCCGCTACGACACATTGGCCGATTGCCAGCGTGACTGGAACGATCCCCGCGATTGCGAGAACACCTCTGGCGGTGCCGCCAGTTCGGGTGGTTCAACCGGCGGAGGTACTGGCGGCGGGCGGTCCTGGTATGGGCCTGACATCGACAAGGACGGGAAGGTCTATCACGCCGATGGTCGTGTCACCAGTGGTCACGATGTGCGGACCTTGAGTTCGACCAGCTTCCGCGGATCCCATGTGACCCGCAGTGGCTTCGGTGGTGGTTTCAGCCGGGGCGGATGATGCAGCGTCTGCCTCAGATCGAGCGTCCCGACTGGCGCTCGAAGATGTCAGCCCTGGGTTTTGGCTTTCACAGCATCGACGGGGTCTACTGGAAGGAGCATGTGGCCTACCGGTTCAGTGCGCGGCAGATCGACCTTTTCGATGATGCTGTCGCCGAACTGCATGCGATGTGCCTGGATTTCGTGGATGACTTCATCCGGGCGGGCGACTGGACCCAATTGCCCTTGCCGGAGCATGCGATTGCCTGTATCGAACGTTCATGGCGGCGACGTGAGCCCGGCCTGCTGGGTCGCTTCGACTTTTCCTGGGATGGTTCAGGCGCTCCGAAGATGCTGGAGTACAACGCCGACACACCGACCTCCCTGATGGAGAGCAGCCTGGCCCAGTGGTTCTGGAAAGTGGACGTGCAACCGCAGGCTGACCAGTTCAACAGCCTGCATGAAAAGCTCGTGGCCCGTTGGAGAGTGGTTCGCGAACAAACCAATGGCTCGGTATTGCACTTTGCCGGTCAGTACGAGCAGGAAGAGGATGCGGTGCATCTTGACTATCTGCTCGATACCGCCTTGCAGGCAGGCTGGTCCGCCCGGTGGCTGGCCATGGGCGACGTGGGCTGGGACGGAGCGTTCTTTGTCGACCATGATGGCGAACGTATCGATCGGCTTTTCAAGCTCTATCCATGGGAATGGATATGGCGGGATGGGTTCTCCCGTGACGCCGCCTCCGATGCTGTTCGGTGGATGGAGCCCCCGTGGAAGCTGCTGCTGTCGAACAAGGCGCTGCTGGCCTTTCTCTGGCAACGCCACGCCGGGCATCCGCTGCTGATGCCTGCCGCCTTTGCCCGGGAGGATTTGCCCACGGACACGGGGTATGCACGCAAACCGATGTTCTCCCGCGAGGGTGGCGGATGCAGCCTGCACCGTGCCGATGGTGCCCTGATCGATGCCGAGCGCGTCTTCGAAGAACCCGGTGACTGGGTGTACCAGTCGCTCGCGCCGTTGCCCCGGTATGAGGACTACTGGACCGTGGTCGGTGGATGGGTGGTCGGCGATGAGCCTGCCGGACTCTGCATTCGGGAGGATGCCTCAGCCATCACCAAGAACAGCAGTCACTTCGTGCCGCATTACTTTGAATGAATCACCGAGTTGAGGACCGCCACGTGCCTGCCTTTGCCCTCTATTTCATTGCTGGTCTCGCGCTGATCACCTTGGCCACAGCCATTTTCGTGAGACTCACGCCGTTTCCCGAGATGGAGCTGATCGCCCAGGGAAACCAGGCTGCAGCCTGGGTGTTTCTGGGCACCGTGATCGGATTTGCATTACCTGTGGCCAGCGCGATTGCCCATAGCGTGTCATTGGTGGACATGCTGTCCTGGACCGTTCTCGGCCTGCTGGTGCAGTACCTCGCTCACCTTGCCATCCGGATGTTGTTGCCCGGTTTTGTCCAAGGCGTGCGTGACGGGGTGACCTCCCTGGGCATTGCCAGCGCAGGTCTGTCGGTGTCAGTGGGCCTCGTGAACGCGGCCAGCCTGGTGTTCTGACATGGCCCGTCGTCTCAGTCACACCCAAGCTGTGTTCCTGATGGTGGCAGTCACCCTGATGTGGTCGATTGCCGGGGTCGTCTCGCGCCAGCTGGAATCGGCGGCCCGGTTCGAGGTCACCTTCTGGCGCAGTGCCTTCACCGCGATCTCGCTGCTGCTCATCCTGCCACTGTGGCGGATGGGCAGCGCCACTCCACAGGCGCCGGCAGGGCACGAACGCTCCGGCCTGGGACGCTTCCTGCACCGGCACTGGGGATTGCTGCCAGAATCCCGCGCCTTCTGGGTCTCGGGCGTTTGCTGGAGCGTGATGTTCACGGCCTTCATGCTGGCCCTGACCTTCACCAGCGTGGCCAATGTGCTCATCATCATGTCGCTGGGGCCGTTGTTCACGGCCTTGCTGGCCCGCGTGGTGATCGGTCAGACCTTGCCGCTGAGGACCTGGATGGCGGTTCTGGTGGCCGGTGCGGGCATTGTC
>JAJPEW010000018.1 GCA_021166755.1 Hydrogenophaga sp.
GACGGGCAAGAAGCCCATGGTCGGGAACAACGTTTCCCACGCCAACAATAAAACCAAGCGTCGTTTCCTGCCCAACCTGCAATACCGCCGGTTCTGGGTCGAAAGCGAAAACCGCTGGGTTCGTCTGCGTCTGTCCAATGCCGCCCTGCGCACCATCGACAAGAACGGCATCGAATCCGTCCTGGCCGATCTGCGCGCCCGCGGCGAAGCAGTTTAAGGAGAACCTTCATGGCTAAAGGCGGACGCGAAAAGATCAAGCTGGAGTCCACTGCGGGCACCGGCCACTTCTACACCACCACCAAGAACAAGAAGACCACGCCCGAGAAGATGCTGATCAAGAAATTTGATCCGAAGGCTCGCAAGCACGTGGACTACAAGGAAATCAAGCTGAAGTAATTCGGCCTGAGACCCACAAAAAAACCCGCTGTGAAAACAGCGGGTTTTTTGTTGCCTCTCGAAGATTTCTTCCGAGAGGCACGCCGCGCCGCCGAAGCGGCGCAGATCCAGATCAGGCGTGCGCCGAACGCAGCTTGATGGAGAAGTCGCGCAAGGCGGCGATGCCGCTCTCTTCCGCGCGGCTGCACCAGGCCTGCAGGTCGGCGGCCAGTTGCTCACGGGTGGCGTTGGTGCTGGACCACAGGGCGCGCAGTTCCTCGCGCATGGTCACCATCTTGTCCAGCACCGGGCTCTGGGCCAGCACCTGGGCCAGCTGTGGCTTGACGTTGGCGGGCACCTTGTCGTCATCGCGGTGCAACCAGCGCTGGGCCGCCTTCACGAGAGCGACGTCGGCACTGCGGGACTTCACACCCTGGAGTTCGCGCTGGCAGGCCGCGCGCAGCTCGGCGGCATAGCCGGCCATCACCTCATAGCGGTTGGCAATGATCGCTTCGAGCGTCTTCTCGTCAGCCACCGGCTTGACGTCACCGAAAGCCAGGCGGGGCGGCACCTTCTTGGGATGCGCCAGGCCCAGCGCCTGCAGACCGCGGATATAGACCCAGCCGATGTCAAACTCGTAGGGCTTGACCGAGAACTTGGCCGAGGTGGGGTAGGTGTGGTGGTTGTTGTGAAGTTCCTCGCCACCGACAATGATGCCCCAGGGGGACACGTTGGTGCTGGCATCGACCGCCTCGAAATTGCGGTAACCCCAGTAGTGGCCGATCCCGTTGATGACACCGGCGGCCCACAGCGGAATCCAGATCATCTGCACCGCCCAGACCGTCAGGCCCAGGGCACCGAACAGCGCGACGTTGATGATCAGCATCAGACTGACCCCCAGCGCCGAATGCTTGGTGTAGAGGTTGCGTTCGATCCAGTCGTCGGGCGTGCCGTGACCATAGCGGGCCATGGTCTCGGCGTTCTTGGCCTCGGCACGGTACAACTCAGCCCCTTCCCAGAACACCTTCTTGATGCCATAGATCTGGGGGCTGTGAGGATCTTCCTCGCGCTCGCACTTGGCGTGGTGCTTGCGGTGGATGGCTGTCCACTGCTTGGTGACCATGCCGGTGGTCATCCAGAGCCAGAACCGGAAGAAGTGGGCAGGAATCGGATGCAGATCCAGTGCGCGGTGCGCCGAATGGCGGTGCAGGTAGATGGTGACGCTGGCGATGGTGATGTGGGTGAGCACCAGCGTCACGAGGACGATTTGCCACCAGCTGGCACCGGTCAGGCCGTGCTGTACGAAATGGACCAGGGCATCCCACCCGGTGGACCACACGTTCTCGAAAATGTTCATTCAGTTCCTAGCAGAATCGCCCAACGACGAAGGCGACGTGCCGGCCACAAGGCCCGACCGGCAAGGCATGCACTGACTCATGTCAGTTCATCAATTTTAAGTGAGCAGCCCCAAAACACCAAATGGCAATTGCCGGCAAGAATGCGTCAAATGCCGGCAACTTTTCCAACAGTTCGGGTGTTTTGCCGGCAATTCAAGGCTTCTTCGTCCAGACCGCGGCAAAAAATCCGTCGGTCGCATGGCGATGCGGCCACAGGCGAAGGAAACATCCGCCCTCACCGGCCACCAATTGGTCGCTGTCGACCACATGAGCGGCGGCCAACAGGGCTGAGACCGGCAGCACCTCAAAATCCGGGTGCTCTCGGGTGAAAGCCTCGGCGACCGCCTCGTTCTCCTGGGGCAACAGACTGCAGGTGGCGTAGACCAGCCGCCCTCCGGGCTTGACCAGGCGCGCGGCGCTGGCCAGGATGCGCCCCTGCAACTCGGCCTGGGCTGCCACGGTCTCGGGCGTCTGACGCCATTTGAGATCCGGGCTGCGGCGCAAGGTTCCCAAACCCGAGCAGGGCGCATCCACCAGCACCCGGTCCATCTTGCCGGCCAGGCGCTTGATCCGCTCGTCCCGCTCATGGGCGATGGCCACGGGATGAACATTGGACAGGCCGCTGCGCGCCAGCCGAGGCTTGATGGCGTCGAGGCGGTGCGCCGAGGTGTCGAAAGCGTAGAGCCGGCCACTGTTGCGCATGGACGCTCCGATGGCCAGGGTTTTGCCGCCCGCACCGGCACAGAAATCAGCCACCATCTCGCCCCGCTTGGCGTCCACCAGCAAGGCCAGCAACTGGGAACCCTCGTCCTGCACCTCGATCCCGCCATTGATGAACAGGGGCAGCTTGCCCAGGTTGGCCTTATCCTGCAGGCGCACGCCCCAGGGTGAAAAAGGGGTCGCCTGCGCGGCCAGACCCGCTGCCTTGAGCTCGGTCAGCGCGGCGTCGCGTTTCATCTTGAGCGTGTTGACACGCAGGTCGAGCGGTGCTGGCTGATTCAGACTGGTCGCCAGTGCATCGAACTCCTTGCCCACCTGATCGCGCAGCGCCTGCGCCAGCCATTCCGGCAAGTTGTGGCGGTGTGGCGCCAGAAAATCGCCGTCGGTCACCCGCGCGCAGGCATCCAGCCAGGTCTTTTCCGGGTCGGTCAGCGCACTCTTGAGAAAGTCGCGGTCGCCCGGAAAACCCAGGATGGCCAGCCGGCGCCACTTGGACCCGGTGCCCGAGCGCGCCAGCCACTCCAGCTTGAGGCGCTCGCGCAGCACCGCATAGACCGTGTCCGACAGCGTGGCGCGTTCGCGGGGCCCCAGGGCCTTGTTCTCGCGGAAATGGCGCGCAACCACGGCGTCGGCCGGGTGGTCGAACTTGAAGACTTTTTCAATGAGACGGGTCGATTCGTCGAGCAGGGCTTTGGGATGCATGGGCCGTATTGTCCCACCGGCGATAATCAAAGGTTATGTCCGACATCGCCCAACAGGTGCGCCGCCGCCGCACCTTCGCCATCATTTCGCACCCCGACGCGGGTAAGACCACGCTGACCGAGAAGCTGCTGCTCTTCTCGGGCGCCATCAACATCGCCGGCTCGGTCAAGGCGCGCAAGGCCGCACGCCACGCGACGTCCGACTGGATGGAGATCGAAAAGCAGCGCGGCATTTCCGTGGCGTCGTCCGTCATGCAGATGGAGTACCGTGACTGCGTCATCAACCTGCTGGACACGCCGGGTCACCAGGACTTCTCCGAGGACACCTACCGCGTACTGACCGCGGTCGACGCCGCCCTGATGGTGATCGACGCCGGCAACGGTGTGGAGCCGCAAACCCGGCGCCTGCTGCAGGTCTGCCGCGCTCGCAATACGCCCATTCTCACCTTCGTCAACAAGATGGACCGCGAGGTCAAGGCCCCGCTGGACCTGATGGACGAGATCGAGCGCGAGCTGGGCATGACCGTGGTGCCCTTCACCTGGCCGGTGGGCATGGGCAAGACCTTCCGAGGCGTGTACGACCGCCGCGAGGACCAGATGCGCGTGTTCGCCGCCGGTGAAGACCGCCGCGGCGGCGACGAAGAGGTGCTGGCCGGCCTGGACAACGCCGAAAGTGCCAGCCGCTTCGGCATGGAGTGGAGCACCGCCAAGGACGAACTGGAACTGGTCGAAGGCGCTTCGCCCGCGTTCGACAAGGACGCCTTCCTGAACGGCACGCAAACGCCCATGTTGTTCGGGTCCGCCGTCAACAACTTCGGCGTGCGCGAGGTGCTGGACGCGCTGGTCGACCTGGCGCCGTCCCCGGGCGCCAAGGCGGCCATCCAGCGCGTGGTGGAACCGACCGAGCCCAAGTTCAGCGGCGTGGTCTTCAAGATCCAGGCCAACATGGACCCGGCGCACCGCGACCGCATCGCCTTCGTGCGCTGCGCCAGCGGCCATTTCGAGCGCGGCATGCGCCTGAAGGTGGTGCGCAGCGGCAAGGAACTGCGGCCGAACACGGTGGTGAGCTTCCTCTCGCAACGCCGCGAGTTGCTGGACGAGGCCTTTGCCGGCGACATCATCGGCATTCCCAACCACGGCGTGCTGCAGCTGGGCGACACCCTGACCGAAGGCGAAGCCCTGCAGTTCACCGGCCTGCCCTTCTTCGCCCCGGAAATCATCCGCAGCGTGGAAGTGGCCGATCCGCTCAAAACCAAGCAGCTGCGCGCCGGCCTGACCCAGCTGGGCGAAGAAGGTGCGATCCAGGTGTTCCGCCCCATCGCCGGCACGGTGCTGCTGCTGGGCGCCGTCGGCCAGCTGCAGTTCGAGGTGGTGGCCCACCGGCTGGAGCACGAATACGGCGTCAAGGCACGCATCATGGGCAGCAGCTACAACGTGGCGCGCTGGGTGACCTGCGCGCCCGAGGATGGCGGCGAGCAGGAGCTCAAGCGCTTCATGGACGCCAACGCCCACCGCGTGGCGCTGGACGCCGTGGATGCGCCCACCGTGCTGCTGGACCACATGGCCACCCTGCGGGCGGTCGAGGCCAACTGGCCCAAGATCAAGTTCCACGCGATGCGCGAGCACGCCGGTCTGGTGTTCCACAAAGGCGTCTGATCAGAATTCACCGACATGAAGCTGTTTGCGCCCCTGTACGAACGCGCCATGCAATGGGCCCGCCACCGCCATGCGCCCTGGTATCTGGGCGGCATGAGCTTCGCGGAATCGTCGTTCTTCCCCATCCCGCCCGACGTGATGCTGGCGCCGATGGCATTGGCCCGGCCGGAAAAGGCCTGGCTCTATGCCTGGATCACGACGCTGGCCTCGGTGGCTGGCGGTGTCTTTGGCTACTTCATCGGGCTGCTGGCTTTCGACGCCATCGAGCCCTGGCTGCAGACCAGCCGTTACTGGGGCGCCTACCAGACCGCCACCCAGTGGTTCGACGAATGGGGTGTGGTGGCGGTGTTCATCGCCGGCTTCTCGCCGATTCCATACAAGGTGTTCACGATCGCCGCCGGCGCCCTGTCCATGGCCCTGCTGCCCTTCACGCTCGCTTCCGTGATCGGTCGGGGCGCACGCTTTTTCCTGGTGGCCGGCCTGATGCGCTGGGGCGGCGCCCGCATGGAAGCACAGATTCGCCAGCACATCGATCGCCTGGGATGGGCCACGGTGGCCCTGGTCGCGCTGGGCGCTGCCGCCTACCTCGCCTCAAAGGGCTGAGATCAGCGGGCAATCAGGCGCTCGACCGCCCGGGGATAGATCAGATGCTCCTGGGAGAGCACCCGGGCGGCCAGCACCTGAGCCGTATCGCCCGGCAGGATGGGCACCACCGCCTGGTCCAGGTATTCCCC
>JAJPEW010000052.1 GCA_021166755.1 Hydrogenophaga sp.
GCGAGTTGACCGCCTCGGCACGTCTGGCCAGCGGAACCATTCGAAGCTCGCTGTTTGCGGCCACCGATGCGGCCAACCTGCCCGACAGTGTGGCCATCCAGATTGCCGAGATCTTTTCCTCGGAAATCGACTTCCGGCGAGATCTGCGCCAGGGTGACCGCTTCAGTGTGGTGTATGAAGTGCTGGAGGCCGACGGCGAAGCCATGCGGCCCGGCCGTATCCTCAGTGCCCAGTTCGTCAACGATGGCAAGGCCCACGAGGCGGTCTGGTTTGAGGCACCGGGCAGCGCCAAGGGTGCGTACTATGGATTCGATGGCCAGAGCGCGCAGCGCGCCTTCCTGGCCTCCCCCCTGCAGTTCTCCCGCGTCAGCAGTGGCTACGGCATGCGCTTTCACCCGATTTCCGGCCAACGCAAGGCCCACCTGGGCGTGGACTACGCGGCCCCCACGGGAACCCCGGTGCGAACCATCGGCGATGGCGTCGTCAGTTTCGCTGGCTGGCAGCGTGGCTACGGCAATGTGATCGAAATCCAGCACCGCGATCGCAAATCCACCTTGTACGCACATCTGAGCCGCATCGACGTGCGAAAAGGACAAAAAGTGAACCAGGGTGATTTCATCGGCGCGGTGGGATCCACCGGCGCCTCCACCGGCCCTCACCTGCATCTGGAGTTCAAGGTCGCGGGCCAGCACATGGACCCGCTGGAAGTCGCCCGCAAGAGCGAGAGCGTTCCCTTGCAGGCCCACCTGCGTGCCAGCTTCGATCAGGTGGCCGCTGCCCAACGCCTCAAGCTGGATGCCGCCGCTGCGGTCCAGCAGGCCAGCGCCGAGTGAGCCAGCCGACAGACACCCCACGGGATCTGTCGGCCACAAAAAAAGAGCGCCTCGGCGCTCTTTTTTTTGGATCCGACCGACCGAATCGTCAGACGCTGAAGCTTGACCCGCAACCACAGGTGGTGGTGGCGTTGGGGTTCTTGATCACGAACTGCGCGCCTTCCAGATCTTCCTTGTAGTCGATTTCGGCACCGACCAGGTACTGGTAGCTCATGGCGTCGATCAGCAGCGTCACGCCATTCTTGGACATCTGCGTGTCGTCCTCGTTGACGACCTCGTCAAAGGTGAAACCGTACTGGAAACCCGAGCAGCCGCCGCCCTGGACAAACACCCGGAGTTTCAGGTCCGGATTGCCTTCCTCGGCCACCAGCTCGGCCACCTTGGATGCGGCGCTGTCGGTGAAGATCAGCGGTGCGGGCATATCGGTCTGAACAGCTTCGGCAAGGGCACTCATGGGAAACCTCGGTGGATGGAACTCGTGAACGGATTCGGCGGACGAACAGCCCGATGACTTGGAATGGTATAGCAAAGGCGTCGGAAATGCCCGTCAACCGCCGTTTGCCAGCAACTTCAGTGGGGGTTTGTCCACCGGGTCGGCCTTGACCGGCTGAAGCTGGCCGCTGATGGTGGCTCCCTGATGCATTTCCAGGGCCTTGTAGGACACATCTCCTTCGATCCGGGCCTTGGGCTGAAGTTCGAGCAATTCCCCGGCCATGACCGGGCCCTGGACCGCTCCGTTGATGATGACGTGGTCCGCATGGATGCGACCCGTCACTCTGGCCGACTCGCTGACGACCAGCAGGCTGCCACCGGCGCCTTCGGCGCGGATGTCTCCGACCACCTCACCATCGACGCGCAGGCCATCGCTGAAGCTCACGTCACCGCGGATGCAGGTGCCCTGGGCGATCAGGCTTTTGATGGGGGGCTGTTTTTTCTTGTTGAACATGTGTTGGCTCCGGAAGGCAGATCCGACCGCAAGGGTGCGGTCACAAGCGGACCGTGTGCTCGGATCGCACGGTGGTGCCCTGCCTGAGGCGGGCGGTGACGGTTTTTACCACGGCGCCCGCCGGCAGGTCCATGAGTCCGTCCTGACGAAGGTAACCCTGAACCACGACTTTTCTGGGGGCCATGCTGGCCTGCCAGGGCTGTCCGTTGAGGGTGCCGTGCACCGTCAGCTCCAGAACCCCCTGGAAGTCGGGCGCATTCTTTCGCGCCTGGATCATGAGCACCTGCCATTGCAGCTGGGTGTCGGTCAGCGCCTGGACCTGCAATCCACGGATGCTCAGGTCGTCGCCACCCGACCCCGGAATGAGCCGCTCGAAGAAGCCCAGGTCATTGCGCAATGCCTGGTTGTCGGCCTGCGCCTGACGCAGCTGCAGCGCCAGTTGCTCCTGGGCCACCTTTTCGGCGGTCAGCAGGCTCTCGGCCGTGTTGGCAACGGACCTCGCCTCCGACAGCTCCTGACGCAGCAAACTGACCTCCTGGCGTAGGTTGCGCAACTCTTCGCTGGTCTGGCCACGCACGCCGGCGATGCCCTTGCCGAATTCGAAGGCCCAGAGGGCGATGGCGGCAGAGAACCCTAGGACCACCGCGGCCAACAGCCAGCGCACGGGCCAGGGCAGGGTGCTGCGGATGGCCAGTCTGGGTGAGCTGACGGTCAGGCGTCGGCGAAGGAGGCGGAGTCTCATGGTGGTCAGGCAAGAGGGGCGAGTGTATCCCGCCGCACGCGCCCAACAAAAAACCGCCCCTTGGGGCGGTTTTTCGCGTGACCGGCTCCGGAGAACCGGTGACCACAGGATCAGCGCTTGCTGAACTGCTTGCGGCGGCGTGCAGAACGCAGACCCACCTTTTTACGCTCGACTTCACGGGCATCGCGGGTAACGAAGCCGGCCTGCGACAGCGCGGGCTTGAGGTTCGCGTCGTAGTCGATCAGGGCGCGGGTGATGCCGTGGCGCACGGCGCCGGCCTGGCCGGATTCACCGCCACCGTGGACGTTGACCTGGATGTCGAAGGTTTCGACGTTCTCGGTCAGCACCAGGGGCTGCTTGGCGATCATGATCGAGGTCTGGCGGCCGAAGAACTGTTCGATGTCCTTGCCGTTGACCGTGATCTTGCCGGTACCCTTCTTCAGGAACACGCGGGCGACGCTGGATTTGCGACGGCCGGTGCCATTGTTCCATTCACCAATCATCAGAGGCTCCTTCAGATGTCCAGCACTTGCGGCTGTTGGGCGGTGTGGGGGTGCTCGGCACCACCGTACACCTTGAGCTTCTTGATCATGGCGTAGCCCAGAGGACCCTTGGGCAGCATGCCCTTGACGGCCTTCTCGAGCGCGCGGCCAGGGTGCTTGGCCTGCATGTCGCGGAAGTTGGTGGCGTAGATACCGCCCGGAAAGCCCGAGTGACGGTAGTACATCTTGTCGGTGTTCTTGGTGCCCGTCACTCGCAGCTTGGAAGCGTTGATGATGACGATGTAATCACCGGTATCGACGTGAGGCGTGTAGATGGCCTTGTGCTTGCCGCGCAGTCGGAGAGCCACTTCACTGGCAACTCGTCCGAGGACCTTGTCGGTCGCGTCAATCACAAACCACTCGTGCTTCACGTCAGCGGGTTTGGCGCTGAACGTTTTGGTCATGAGTTTTCTCTTCAAACGAAGGGGTTTGGCCGGCTCTTTTCCACGGTCGGACCTTCTCTGGCGGAAGACTCTTAGGTGGGGAGGACACTTCGCCGCGGAGCCGAAAAATCGCTGCGAAGCCCTCCATTGTACGAAAAACGATGGCCGGCAAGCAAGTTGTTACCGCTTTCGCCCGCCGGACGGTACCATCACCGGGATATGTTCAGCTACCGACACGCCTTCCACGCGGGCAATCACGCCGATGTGCTCAAGCACACCATCCTGATCGCCACCCTGCGCCATCTCATGCTCAAGGAGCCGTCCATCACCCTGGTGGACACCCACGCCGGCGCCGGACTGTACCGGCTGGACAGCGAGTTCACCGACAAGGGCGGCGAGGCGGCCGACGGCATTGTCCGGCTGATGGGCGCCCTGCGGCCGGCCGAGGGCAAGGCGGTCGCGTCCTGCCCCCTGCTGGACGACTACCTGGACCTGGTCGCAGGCTTCAATCCGTCAGGCAGCCTGCGGGTGTACCCGGGCTCTCCTTTCGTGATGCAACGACTGATGCGCCACGAGTCCCGTGACCGGCTGCGACTGTTCGAACTGCACCCCACCGATGGGAAGACCCTGTCCTCCAACATGGCGCAGCTCGACGCCGGGCGCGCCATCACCGTCACCCGCCAGGACGGTTTCGAGGGCCTCAAACCCCTCTTGCCTCCGCCACCCTCGGCCAGCGGTTCACGGCGGGCATTGGTCCTGATCGACCCGAGCTACGAAATCAAGAGCGACTACGGCCGGGTCACCAGCGCCATCCAGGACAGCATCAAGCGCTTTCCGACCGGCACTTACGTGGTGTGGTACCCGATCATCGGTCGCGCAGAGGCGCACGATCTGCCCCGCCGGCTCAAGACCCTGGCCAACAATGCCGGTCGCAGCTGGGTGCACGCCGCCCTGAACATCGGGCAGAAGCCGGACCTGGGGCCCGATGAGCGGCAGGGCCTGACGGCCAGCGGCTTGTTCGTGATCAATGCGCCGCATACCCTCAAAGGCGGGCTGGAGCAGACACTGCCCATCCTGCTGACCGTCCTCGGACGGGGACGTGGCAAGGGCTTCACGCTGGAGGCGTCGGCCTGAGAGGTCGCCGCGAGGCGCTCTGAGGGGCGCTCAATACGGGCGGGCCAGCACCAGGTCCCAGTACCACCCGTACTGGCTGGAGGTGTTGCGCGCGCAGGCCAGTCCGATGTCCAGGAAATGCGGGTCCATGAGGTTGCTGCAGTGACCCGGGCTGGCCAGCCAGGCCTGGACCACCTCGGCCACCGAGCGTTGACCGCCGCCAATGTTCTCGGCCACTGCATGCCAGCGGTAGCCTTCTTCGGTCAGCCGCCCGCCCGCACAGCGGCCGTAGTCGTCGATGTGCGCGCAGTAGTTGTCGGCCGCCATGTCCAGCGCATGACCGGCGGCCGCCGAGAACACCCGACCGTCCCAGCGGACCGGTGCCGCGGCCGCCATGGCCCGGTCACCGCACAGACGCGCCTGGCTCCTGGCCTGGTTGATCTGGCGCAGCGCCTCGCACTAAAAATCGGGCAGACCACAGGTGGTCGATGCATCCATCGCGATACGGCCCTGGGCCACTGGCGGGGGCAGCACGTCACTGTCCCCGCCGCCTCCGCCGCAGCCGGTCATCAGTGTTGCACCCAGAAGCAGGAGTGCGGCCATTTTGTAACGAAGTGTGTCTTGCATATAGGTGAGCTTAGACACAAACAGGATCCCTGATGGTGGGCAGGGGCACCACCCCGGACAAACCCTGAGGGTTTTGCCCCGAATTAACCAACCGATCGGTCGGTTAATTATCTATACTGCGCACCTACCCCGCGTGGCGGGACCAGGAGACGCGCATGTACACCCAATCCTTCTCTGTCGCCGATGGCGATGCCAAGGGCGCACCCAAGGCCGGCGCCACGCCCATCCGCGCCGAAGACGCTGCGCTGCAGGCGAACTTTGACACCGTGATCGACGCCGACGGCAAGATCGAGCCGCGCGACTGGATGCCCGAGGCCTACCGCAAGACCCTGGTGCGGCAGATCAGCCAGCATGCCCACAGCGAGATCGTCGGCATGCTGCCCGAGGGCAACTGGATCAGCCGCGCGCCCAGCCTCAAGCGCAAGGCCATCCTGATCGCCAAGGTGCAGGACGAAGGCGGCCACGGTCTCTATCTGTATTCGGCGGCAGAGACGCTCGGCACCAGCCGCGACCAGATGCTGGACGCGCTGCACACGGGCAAGGCCAAGTACAGCTCCATCTTCAACTACCCGACGCTCAACTGGGCGGACGTGGGCGTGATCGGCTGGCTGGTCGACGGTGCGGCAATCATGAACCAGATCCCGCTGTGCCGCTGCAGCTACGGCCCATATGCCCGCGCCATGATCCGCGTCTGCAAGGAAGAAAGCTTCCACCAGCGCCAGGGCTACGAGGCCCTGCTGGTGATGATGCAGGGCACGGCCGAACAGAAGGCCATGGTGCAGGACGCCGTCAACCGCTACTGGTGGAAGTGCCTGGCCATGTTCGGTCCGCCGGACGACAACAGCCCCAACAGTGTGCAGGGCATGCGCTGGGGCATCAAGCGCATCAGCAACGACGACCTGCGCCAGAAGTTCATCGACGCCACCGTGCCGCAGGCCGAGGTGCTGGGCGTGACGCTGCCCGACCCCGACCTGAAGTGGAACGCCGAACGCGGCCACTACGACTACGGCGCGATCGACTGGGACGAGTTCTGGGCCACGGTCAATGGCCACGGCCCGATGAACAAGGAGCGCCTGGCCACCCGCGTCAAGGCCCACCAACAGGGCGCCTGGGTGCGCGAAGCCGCACTCGCCCACGCACGGAAACAGCAGCAACGTCAACAGAAGGAGGCCGCATGAACACGCCCGCACTCAAGGAATGGCCGCTCTGGGAGGTCTTCGTCCGCAGCAAGCAGGGCCTGGAACACAAGCACTGCGGCAGCCTGCACGCCAGCGACGCGCGCCACGCGCTGCAGATGGCGCGTGACATCTACACCCGCCGCCAGGAAGGCGTGAGCATCTGGGTCGTGCCTTCGACCGCCATCACGGCGAGTGAGCCCGACAGCAAGGACAGCTTCTTCGACCCGGCGGCCGACAAGGTGTATCGCCACCCGACCTTCTACGAGATCCCGGACAAAGTGGGGCACATGTGATGAAGGCGCCGATCGACTACGTTCTGCACCTGGCCGACAACGCCCTGGTGCTGGGCCAGCGCAACGCCGAGTGGTGCGGGCACGGTCCCATCCTCGAAGAGGATCTGGCCCTGGCCAACAACAGCCTGGACCTGATCGGCCAGGCCCGCCTGCTCTACCAGCATGCGGCCGACCAGATCAATGGTGACGCGGCGCTGGCGCAGCGCTTCGCGCACCTGCAGGGCGCCAGGCAGGACGGCCGCGTGACCGAGGACACGCTGGCCTACTTCCGCGACACCGCCGAGTTCCGCAACCACACCGTCATGGAGCTGCCGCACCACGGCCCGCTGGTGGGTTACGCGGTCAGCGAGCGCGACTATGCGGTGACCATCGCCCGCAACTTTCTGGTTAGCGCCCTGATGGTGCTGGTCTGGGACCGCCTGCAGTCGTCCAGGGATGCGCAGCTGGCCGGCATCGCGGCCAAGTCGCTCAAGGAGGTGCGCTACCACCTGCAGCACGCTGGCGACTGGCTGGTGCGTTTCGGCGACGGCACCGAGGAGTCGCACCGCCGCGCCCAGGCCGCCGTCGACCACCTGCTGCCCTTCTGCGAGGCCTTCTGGCAGCCCGGCCCGGCCGAGCGCGCCGCGGCGCAGGATGGCACCGGCGTGGACATCACGACGCTGCGCGAGCCCTGGAACCTGCTCGTAAACGAGACGCTGGCCGAGGCCACGCTGACGCGCCACGACCAGCCACACCAGGGCTACGTCGCGCAAGGCCATGTGGGCGTACATTCGGAGCACCTGGGTTTTCTGCTGGCCGAGATGCAAAGCCTGGCCCGCGCCCATCCGACCGCCGTCTGGTGATGGAGATGACCGAGGCATCGCTGCAGGCGGTCGCGCAGGCCGTGGCCCACCTGGCGGATCCGGAGATTCCGGTCATCAGCCTGGGCGAGTTGGGCATCCTGCGCGAGGTTCGGGAAGGTGGCGACGGCGTACCGGAAGTCGTCATCACGCCCACCTACAGCGGCTGCCCGGCCATGGGCCAGATCGAGGAAGATATCGTTGCCGCGCTGCGTGCCGCCGGCCTGCCCGGACGCGTGGTCACCCAGCTCTCGCCCGCCTGGACGACCGACTGGATGAGCGAGGCCGCCAAAGAGAAATTGCGCGCCTACGGCATCGCGCCACCGCAGTGCGGCAGCCAGCGCGCATCGCCCGCGGGTGTGTTGCAGTTCAGTCGCCATGCAGCGAAGCGGGTGGATGTGCCCTGCCCGCAATGCGGCTCGCACCACACCACGCAGACCGCCCCTTTCGGATCCACGGCCTGCAAGGCGCTCTACCGCTGCCTGGACTGCCTGGAACCCTTCGATTACTTCAAACCATACTGAAGCCGACATGAGCACCGCCGCCCCCCGCTTCCATGAACTCACCGTGGCCCGCGTCGATGCCGAAGCGGCCGGCGCGGTCGCCGTTTCGCTGGCCATCCCCGAGCCCCTGCGCGAGACCTTCGCCTTCGAGCCCGGGCAGTTCCTGACCGTGCGAGCGGACATCGGCGGCCAGGACGTGCGCCGCAGCTACTCGATCAGCAGCCCGCGCAGCCGGCTGGTGAAGCACGGCGAAGTCACCCTGGGCATCCGCCCGGTCGAAGGCGGTGTGTTCTCCAACTGGGCCGCCACGCAGCTCAAGCCCGGCGACAGGCTGCGCGTGATGCCACCGGACGGCCGCTTCACCATCCACAAGCCGCGCGCCATTCACCGCGTCGGTTTCGCGGCCGGATCGGGCATCACCCCCATCCTGTCGATCATGACCACCACGCTGGAAGAGTCGCCCGACGCCAAGTTCACCCTGGTCTACGGCAACCGCCGCATGGCCAGCGTCATGTTCAACGAGGACCTGCAGGACCTCAAGGACCGCTACCCGGACCGGCTCACGCTGATCCACGTGCTCTCCCGCCAGGCGCTGGAAGTGCCGCTGCTCGAAGGCCGCATCGACGGCGACAAGGTGCGCCAGATCATCGACGCCCTGCTGCCGGTGGCGAGCATGGACGAGGTGTTCATCTGCGGCCCCGACGCGATGATCGGGAGCACCGAGCAAGCCCTGCTGGACGCGGGTGTGCGGCCCGACCGCATCCACACCGAACGCTTCACCTCGCCGACCCTCGAAGCCCTGCCCGCCGGCCAGCGCCAGGCGGCTGTGCTGGGCCATCCCGCGGTGCGCGAGAGCGGTGAGGTGGCACTGACCGTGGTGGTCGACGGCAAACCCCACCAACTGTGGATGAACAAGGACGAACATGTGCTGGATGTGGCCCTCAACGCCGGCCTGGACCTGCCCTGGTCGTGCAAGGGCGGGGTGTGCTGCACCTGCCGCGCCAAGGTGATGGACGGCGCGGTGACCATGGACAAAAACTTCACCCTGGAGCCCTGGGAGACCGAGAAGGGTTTTGTGCTGAGCTGTCAGGCAAGACCCACCACCGACAAACTGGTGGTGAGTTACGACGAGCGGTGATCCCGTTGGGTGTCGGTCACCGGGGATGGCACATCCTCTAACATTGACACCATGAATGTCACATCTCAAGGGTGGGCAGCTCGCGTCGTCCGGCTGGCCCTGTCGCCGTTGACTGCCGTCCTGCTGGGCGCGTGTGCCGCATGGTCGCCCCATTCCACGGAACTGGTGGACCCTTCACCCTGGGCAGAGGCAACCACATTGCCGGAGACGGATCAGGAGCAGGCCTGGTTCCACCAGAAGTTCGGCAACCGCACGCCCACCCGCTACACGGTCACCACGCACCAGGGCAGGCCGGCGCTGCAGGCCGACAGCGATGGCGGCGACAGCCTGATGCGTCTGCGGCTGGCCGCCGACGCACCGCAGATCGGTGTCCTGCGCTTCTCGTGGTTTGCCGAACAGCTCAACGCCGAAGCCGACGTCGCGGATACCGGTGCGGATGATGCGGTGGTCAGGGTAATCCTGCAGTTCGGTGGTGACCGCGGCCGTTTCTCTGCCAGGGATCAGCGGCTCTCCGACCTGATGCAGTTGGTGACCGGTGAGCCACTGCCCTATGCGACGCTGATCTATGTCTGGGATCCGGTGCGTCCGGTCGGCACGGTGATCCCGCATCGCCGCAGCGACCGCATCCGCAAGCTGGTGGTGCAAAGCGGCCCGCAGGGCCTGGGTCACTGGGTCGATCTGGAAAGGGACGTGGCCGCCGACTACCGGCTGGCCTTCGGCAAAGCCCCGGAGCGGCTGGAGGGCATCGCCCTGATGACCGACAGCAACAACACCGGGGTACGCAGCCGGGCCTGGTATGGCCCGCTGCGCTGGATCCCGGCAGAGGCCCGGCCGGGATCCTGAGCGGGGTCAGACGGCGCCGAGTGCCTGGTCCAGGTCAGCGATCAGGTCGTCGATGTGTTCGATGCCGATCGACAGGCGGACCATGTCGGTGCTGACGCCCGCCTTCTTCAGCTCGTCCGGGTTGAGCTGGCGGTGCGTGGTGGACGCAGGATGGCACGCGAGCGACTTGGCATCGCCGATATTGACCAGACGCGTGAACAGCTGCAACGCGTCCTGAAAACGTGCACCGGCCGCGATGGCGTCGTCCACCTTGAGACCGAAGCTGATGATGCCCGACGCGCGACCGCCCATGTACTGCCTGACCAGCCCGTGATCCTGGTGGTCGGGCAGGCCGGCGTAGTTGACCCAGCCCACCTTGGGGTGGTTTTTCAGGTGCTGTGCCACCTTCACCGCGTTCTCGCAGATGCGATCCATGCGCAGCGCCAGCGTCTCGATGCCCTGCAGGATCTGGAACGCATTCATGGGGGACAGTGCCGCTCCCATGTTGCGCAGCGGCACCACGCGGGCCCGCGCGATGTAGGCGGCCGGGCCGAGGGCCTCGGTGTAGACCACGCCGTGGTAGCTCACGTCGGGTTCGTTCAGTCGCTTGAAGCGCGCTTTGTGCTCGGCCCAGGGGAACTTGCCCGAGTCGACGATGGCACCACCGATGCTGGTGCCGTGGCCACCCAGGTACTTGGTGAGCGAATGCACCACGATGTCGGCACCGTGCTCGAACGGGCGGCACAGGTAGGGGCTGGGCACCGTGTTGTCCACGATCAGCGGCACGCCGGCCGCATGCGCCACCTTCGCCAGTGCGCCGATGTCGGTCACGTTGCCGAGCGGGTTGCCCACCGATTCGCAGTAGATGGCTTTGGTGCGCTCGTCGATCAGCGCTGCAAAGGCGGCCGGGTCGCGAGGGTCGGCAAAGCGCACCGTGATGCCCTGCTGCGGGAAGGTGTGCGCGAACAGGTTGTAGGTGCCACCGTAGAGCGTGGAGGCCGAGACGATGTTGTCGCCCGCTTCAGCGATGGTCTGAATGGCATAGGTGATGGCCGCCATGCCCGAGGCGACGGCCAGCGCGCCGATACCCCCTTCCAGCGCCGCGATGCGGGCTTCGAGCACCCCGTTGGTGGGGTTCATGATGCGGCTGTAGATGTTGCCCGCCACCTTCAGGTCGAACAGATCGGCACCATGCTGGGTGTTGTCGAAGGCGTAGGCCACGGTCTGGTAGATTGGCACCGCGACGGCCTTGGTGGTGGGATCGGGCGTGTAGCCTCCATGCACGGCCAGGGTTTCAAGCTTCATCGGTTTCCTCCTCGGGTTGCGCGGCGGGTGCCGCAAATCACTCTCGGGACAACTGTACGCGCGCCACACCCAGATGCTGGATGCCCAAGGCGCGCGCCGCTGCGGCGCTGAGGTCAATTTCGCGCTCGCGCTTGACCGGTCCCCGGTCGTTGATGCGGACCACCACCTCACGACCCGTGTCGACGCTGCGCACCCGCAAGCGTGTGCCGAAGGGCAGCTGCCGGTGGGCGGCCGTCAACTCGTTCATGTCGAAGCGCTCGCCGCTGGCGGTTCGCCTGCCATGAAGCTCCTGACCGTACCAGGACGCCAGCACAACCGCCGCATCGCCACCACGGTCAGGGCCGCTGGCACAACCCGCCAGGACCGCCAGCGTCAAGAGGATCAGAGCGCGACGGACAGACCCGGACATGGGTCAACCATGGAGGCGGCGCACGATTTCCAGGGTCGCGGCGCTCTGGTTCATGGTGTAGAAATGCAGCGCGGGGACTCCGGCGTTGCGCAACTGGTCACACAGGTCGGTGACCACGTCCAGACCGAAGGCCTTGATCGACGCGGTGTCATCCCCAAAGGCCTGCAGGCGAAGACGGATCCAGCGCGGCACCTCGGCGCCACAGCTGTCGGCAAACCTCAGAATGCCGCTCGAATTGATGATGGGCATGATGCCCGGCACCACCGGCACATCGGCGCCGAGCTTGTGCGCGTCGTCCACGAAGCGGAAGTAGGCGTCGGTGTTGAAGAAGAACTGCGTGATGGCTGAGCTGGCGCCGGCCTTGACCTTGGCGACATAGGCCTGGACGTCCGCCTCGGGCGATCGGGCCTGCGGGTGCATCTCGGGGTAGGCCGCCACCTCCAGGTGGAAGTGGTCACCGGTCTCGGCCCGGATGAAGGCCACCAGGTCCGCCGCATAGCGGAACTCGCCCATGCTGCCGTAGCCGCTGGGCAGGTCACCACGCAACGCCACCAGACGGCGCACGCCCATGGCCTTGAACATGGCCAGCTTCTCGCGCACCGATTCGCGCGAGGCACCGACGCAGGTGAAGTGCGAGGCCCCCTGCTGGCCCTCGTCCAGGATGGCCTGCACAGTCTGCAGCGTGCCATCCTGCGTGGAGCCGCCGGCGCCATAGGTCACCGAGCAGAACTCGGGCTTGAGCGCGTACAGATCCTGCCGCACCTGGCGCAACTTATCGACACCCTCGGGCGTCTTGGGTGGAAAGAACTCGAAACTCAGGGGCAAGCCCATACAAAAAACTCCCGGTTGCCATCACCACCGGTGATGGCACTGTCGAAATAGTCGCACAGGCGCAGGCCGTTGTCCTGGCAGGCCTGCGCGATGCGCTCTTGCACGAGCGGGTAACTCGCGGCGTCCTTCACCAGCCCGCCCTTGCCAATGTGTTCGGGCTGCAGCTCGAACTGCGGCTTGACCAGCATCAGCAGACCATGGCCAGACGCCTTGAGCAGCGGCGCGATGGCCGGCCACACCAGCGTCTGCGAAATGAAGGACAGGTCGCCGACAATCAGGTCGAACGGCGCTGCCGCTGCGGCGCCCCCGGCGTCCAGCAGCCGCTGCGCCGTCAGCTCACGCGCGTTCAGGTGCTCGATACAGACCACCCGCGGGTCGCTGCGCAGCCGCGGGTGCAACTGCCCCTGCCCCACGTCCACCCCCACCACCTGCGCCGCGCCGCGCTGCAACAAGCAGTCGGTGAAGCCACCGCTGCTCTGCCCCACATCGAGGCAGCGCAGGCCGGTCACGTCCAGGCCGCAGTGGGTGAGCGCGGCGTCGAGCTTGAGGCCACCGCGCGACACGAACCGGGTCTCGGACGAGTCCTGCAACTCCAGCTCCACCGTCTCACGCAGCTCCTCACCGTTCTTGGTGACGACCTTCCAGTCACTGCCCGGCAGCCGCCAGCGCACACCCGCCGCAATCAGCCGCTGGGCCTGCGAACGCGAAGCCGCAAGGCCCCGCTCAACGAGCAATTGGTCAGCACGCATAAAGAACGAAGCAAGGTCGCCGGAGCGAAACGAGCGGTCCGAAGGCCGCGAGCGTCCAGGGCGCCGCGGAACCGGCTCCGCCGGGCCGCCAGCGCCGCCCCCTGGGGGGGTGACGCCGCAGGCGGCGCGGGGGGATCAATACCGATAGGTGTCGGGCTTGTACGGACCCTGCTTCGGCACACCGATGTAGGCGGCCTGTTCGTCGCTCAGCTCGGTCAGCTTGGCGCCGACCTTCTTCAGGTGCAGGCGGGCCACCTTCTCGTCCAGGTGCTTGGGCAGCACGTACACCTTGCCGGCGTCGTAGCCGTCGGGGTGACAGAACAGCTCGATCTGGGCAATGGTCTGGTTGGCGAACGAGGAGCTCATCACGAAGCTGGGGTGGCCGGTGGCGCAACCCAGGTTCACCAGTCGGCCCTTGGCCAGCAGGATGATCTTCTTGCCATCGGGGAAGATGACGTGGTCAACCTGCGGCTTGATCTCTTCCCACTGGCACTTGGCCTCCAGCGAGGCAACGTCGATCTCGTTGTCGAAGTGGCCGATGTTGCAGACGATGGCCTCGTCCTTCATCTTCGCCATGTGGTCATAGGTGATCACGTTCTTGTTGCCGGTGGCGGTGACGAAGATGTCGGCCTGGCTGCAGGCGTCGTCCATGGTCACCACGCGGTAGCCTTCCATGGCCGCCTGCAGGGCGTTGATCGGATCGATCTCGGTCACCCACACCTGGGCGCTCAGGGCGCGCAGGGCCTGGGCCGAGCCCTTGCCCACGTCACCGTAGCCGGCCACCACGGCGACCTTGCCGGCGATCATCACGTCTGTGGCGCGCTTGATGCCGTCGACCAGCGATTCGCGGCAGCCGTAGAGGTTGTCGAACTTGCTCTTGGTGACCGAGTCGTTGACGTTGATGGCGCGGAACATCAGCGTGCCCTTGGCCGACATTTCCTTGAGGCGGTGCACACCGGTGGTGGTCTCTTCGGTCACGCCGATGATCTGCGCGCTCTTGCGGCTGTACCAGGTGCTGTCCTCGGCCAGCTTGGCCTTGATGGCGGCAAACAGGATGCGCTCTTCCTCGCTGCCCGGGTTGGCCAGCACGGCGGGGTTGGTCTCGGCCTGCTTGCCCAGGTGCATCAGCAACGTGGCGTCGCCGCCATCGTCCAGGATCATGTTCGGGCCTTCGCCTTCGCTGCCCTTGGCGCCGAATTCGAAGATGCGGTGGGTGTAATCCCAGTAGTCGGTCAGGGACTCGCCCTTGACGGCGAACACCGGGGTGCCGGCGGCAGCAATGGCAGCAGCAGCGTGGTCCTGGGTGGAGAAGATATTGCACGAAGCCCAGCGCACCTGGGCGCCCAGCGCCTGCAGGGTCTCGATCAGCACGGCCGTCTGGATGGTCATGTGCAGCGAGCCGGTGATGCGCGCGCCCTT
>JAJPEW010000053.1 GCA_021166755.1 Hydrogenophaga sp.
TGAGCCTCTCGGGATCCCAGGCCGTGATCCGCATGGAGGGCGTTGCGCCGCAGGTGTTGGCCCGCAGCCTGGACCAGTGGCGCCGGGTGGCGCGTGTGGTGCCGACAGGCGCTGACCTCCGGTGGCAAGGGAGTGGCTGGAGCGGGACCGTGACACTGGCTGGTCCGGGTCTGGGAGAGTGACGATGAGCGCTCGCCTCTCCCAAAGCCTGCGGCGTTGGTCCATGGGTGCTGCCCTGGCCGGTGCGCTGGCGGCCACCCTGCTGTTCCTGCCCGCGCGATGGCTGGCCGGGCCCGTGGCGTCGATGACCCGGTCTCATGTACAGCTGGTCAATGCCAGCGGCACGCTCTGGAACGGACGTGCGGACGTGGTGCTCAGCGGAGGTGAGGACAGTCGGACCCGTGCCTCGCTGCCCGGTGGCATCTCATGGCGGCTGCGTCCTGGACTGAGTCCTCTGGTCAGCCTGAGTCTCACCGCCAGCTGCTGCACGGCCGAGCCGCTTCAGCTGGAGTTTCGACTGGGTTGGGGCCTGAGGGAGCTGCGCTGGAAGGCCGGATCCCTGCGCTGGCCCACGGAGTTTCTGGCTGGACTGGGTACCCCCTGGAACACCCTGGGCCTGGAAGGACGCATGGACATCGAGACACCCGGATTGTCGGTGGCGCTGGCCCGGGGACGCCTGGTGGTGGATGGCCAGGTGACGGTTCGGGCCCAGGATCTTTCATCGCGCATGGCCACGCTGCGACCACTGGGCAGCTACCAGATCGACGTTCGCTCAGGAGAGGATGGCGGCGCCACCGAGATTGGCCTGTCGACACTGCGCGGTGACCTGCAGATCCAGGGCACCGGCCAGTGGGTGGGAGGACGGTTGCGCTTTCGGGGCGAGGCCTGGGCATCACCCAACCGTGAAGCCGCACTGGCCAACCTGCTCAACATCATCGGTCGACGCCAGGGCTCGCGCTCGATCATCAACCTGGGCTGACCGGGACCGTCGCACCAGGACAAGGGATAGGATCAAATCATGGACAAGTTTGACAAACAGAACACGGCAGCACGCCGAGCACGTGATTACGGCATTCGCTGGCGGGTGTCTGTCCTGGCGCTGATGCTGGCGGGCATGACAGGCCTGACCAACGCACAGACACCCGCAAGCAAGGCGACCGAGCCGGTCACGTTGAACTTTGTCAATGCCGACATCGAGGCAGTGGCCCGGACCATGGCCACCCTGACCGGCCGCAACGTGGTGGTGGACCCCAGGGTCAAGGGCGTGGTCAGCATTTCCACCGACCGCCCGGTGCCGCCTGACGCTGCGCTCAACCAGTTTGCAGCGGCCTTGCGCCTGCAGGGTTTCACCCTGGTCGACACCAACGGTCTTTACAAGATCGTGCCCGAGGCGGATGCCAAGCTGCAAGGCAATGTGGTGAGCGCCGGTGAGGGGGTGACGCGGGCCCAGTCCAACCAGATCGTCACGCAGATCTTCCGGCTGAACCACGAGGCTGCCAACAACCTGGTGCCGGTGCTGCGGCCCCTGATCGGACCGAACAACACCATCAATGTCAACCCGGGCAACAACTCGCTGGTCATCACTGACTACGCCGACAACCTGCAGCGCATCGGGCGCATCGTCGCCGCGCTCGATGTGGCGGGTGCCACCGATGTGGACATCGTGCCGCTGGAGCATGCGCTGGCGGTGGACATCGTGCCGATCGTCACCCGTCTGGCCGAGGGCGGAACCGCGGCGGGTGTCCCTGCGGCCGGGCAAGCGGCCGACACCTCTTACCGCACGTCGATCGTCGCCGAGCCGCGCAGCAACAGCGTGATCATCCGCGCAGCCAACCCGGCACGACTGGCGCTGGTGCGATCGTTGATCACGCGGCTCGACAGGCCGAGCTCAGACCGGGCCGCAGGCAACATCCACGTGGTCTACCTGAAGAACGCGGACGCCACGGCGCTGGCCACCACGCTGCGCGCGGCCATGGCCGGTGAAGGCAGTGCCAGCACCAGCGCCGCCAGCACGGCGAGTGCACCGACACGGGGTTCGGTCAACACCAGCGCTGCCGCAGGGGCTGCTGCCGGCTCGTCGGACCGCGCGAACGCGGCCGTGGCACAGAGCGGACAACCATCGACCGGCGGCCAGATCCAGGCCGACCCGGCCACCAATGCCCTGATCATCACCGCACCCGAGCCGCAGTACCGGCAACTGCGCGCGGTGATCGACCAACTCGACTCGCGGCGTGCGCAGGTGTATGTGGAGAGCCTGATTGCCGAGGTAAATGCCGACAAGGCAGCCGAATTCGGCATCCAGTGGCAGGGCCCGCTGGGCAACTTTGGCGACAACACCGTTGGCATCCTGGGTACCAACTTCGGCACCGGTGGCAACAACATCCTGACCAACACACTGCCGATTGCCCAGGGTGACTACACCGGGATCACCGCCCCGGGCACTGGCATCAACCTGGGCGTGGCGCAGCGCCGCGGCGGCGTGTACGTGCTGGGTTTCCTGGCCCGTTTCCTGCAGCAGAACGGCGAGGGCAACATCCTCTCGACTCCCAACCTGCTGACCCTGGACAACGAGGAAGCCAAAATCGTGATCGGCCAGAACGTGCCTTTCGTGACCGGTCAGTACACCAACAACAACAGCAACAACGGCGCGGTCAACCCGTTCCAGACGATCGAGCGCAAGGACGTGGGTCTGACGCTTCGAGTCAAGCCGCAGATCAGCGAGAACGGCACCATCAAGATGACCATCTTCCAGGAGGTCAGCAGTGTGCAGCCGTCGTCGGTGAACTCGACCACCGGACTGATCACCAACAAGCGGACGATCGAATCAACCGTCCTGGTCGACGACGGTGCCATCGTGGTGCTGGGTGGCCTGCTGCAGGACGAATACGCCGGCAATCAGGAGAAGGTGCCCGGCCTGGGCGACGTGCCGCTGTTCGGCAACCTGTTCAAGAGCGAAAACCGCAGCCGCAAGAAAACCAACCTGATGGTGTTCCTGCGCCCGGTGGTGCTGCGCGATGCGCGGGACACCGCCAACCTGTCACTGGACCGGTACGAGCTCATGCGCGGCGTACAGCAGCGGGCGCAGCCGGATGGAAACCGCCTGGTGCCGGTCAACGAAGCGCCCGTGATGCCGGATTCGACGACGCTGCCGCAGAAGCCGGCGAACACGCCGCAGCGCTGACCATGGCACGACATCCCCTGCCCTACGCATTTGCGCGCGAGCACCTGTGGTTGCTGGAAGATGACGGCCAGCAGCTGACGCTGACCGGCTGTTCGACCCCGGCCGCTTCGTCCGACGAACAGCAGCGCCGGCTCTCGGCCCTGACCGAGATCCAGCGCCGGCATGCCGTGCAGCAGGTGCACTGGCTGCCGGCCGACGAGCTGGCGCAGCGCATCAGCGCCGCCTATTCACAGGGCGAATCGAGCGCCGCCGCGGTGGTCAGCGAGGTGCAAAGCGACGCGGACCTGACCCGCATGATGCAGGAGCTGCCGGCGATCGAGGATCTGCTGGAAACATCGGATGACGCCCCGATCATCCGCATGCTCAATGCCCTGCTGACCCAGGCGGCGCGCGATGGCGCCAGCGATATTCACATCGAACCGTACGAGCGGCATTCGAGTGTGCGCTTCCGGGTCGACGGTACCTTGCGCGAGGTGGTGCAGCCCAACCGGGCACTGCACGCCGCGCTGATCTCGCGCCTGAAGATCATGGCCGAGCTGGATATCTCGGAGAAGCGCCTGCCCCAGGATGGCCGAATCAGCCTGCGCATCGGCACGCGGGCGGTGGACGTGCGGGTCTCGACCCTGCCCAGCGCCCATGGTGAACGCGCCGTGCTGCGCCTGCTGGACAAGAGCGAGAGCCGGCTGACGCTGGAGGCGGTGGGGATGCAGGGGGATGTGCTCAGCCGCTTCGAGGGGCTGATCGCGCAGCCGCACGGCATCATTCTGGTGACGGGCCCCACCGGGTCGGGCAAGACCACCACGCTGTATGCGGCCCTGCAGCGGCTGGATGCGGGATCGCTGAACATCATGACGGTCGAGGACCCGATCGAGTACGAGCTGCCAGGCATCGGCCAGACGCAGGTCAATGCGAAGATCGAGCTGACCTTTGCCAAGGCCCTGCGCGCCATCCTGCGCCAGGACCCGGATGTGATCATGATTGGCGAGATCCGCGACTACGAGACGGCCCAGATTGCCATCCAGGCTTCCCTGACCGGCCACCTGGTGCTGGCGACCCTGCACACCAATGACGCGGCCAGCGCCGTCACGCGCCTGACCGACATGGGCGTGGAGCCCTTCCTGCTGTCGAGCTCCTTGCTGGGGGTCCTGGCACAGCGGCTGGTCAGGCGCCTTTGCCCACACTGCCGACGCCAGGACGGGGAAGGCCGCTGGCATCCCGTGGGTTGTGAACACTGCAACCAGACCGGCTACCGGGGCCGGACCGGCATCTACGAACTGCTGGTGGCCGACGAGCAGATCCGTGCACTGGTCCACAACCGGGCGGCCGAAGCCGAGATCGCGGCCACCGCGCTTGCCTCAGGCACCCGGCTCATGCGTGCCGACGGGCAACGACTGATCGACGAAGGCATCACCTCCCTGGCCGAAGTCATGAGCGTGACGAGAGACTGACCCGTCAGGAACCGACCATGCCCGCCTACGCCTTCGAAGCCCTGGACGCGCAGGGTGCCTCGCACAAAGGGGTGATTGACGCCGATTCGGCCAAGGCTGCGCGCAGCCTGCTGCGCACGCGTGCGCTGATCCCCTTGTCGGTGGAGCCTGCCACAACCGGCACCGGAACCCAGGCCCGCACGGGCTGGAACCTGACACTCTGGGGGGGCCGTGTCTTCAACGCCACCTTGCTGGCGGTGTGGACCCGTCAGCTGGCCGGGCTGGTGGCCGCTGGTCTGCCTCTGGAGCGGGCCCTCGCGGCCCTGGCCGAGGAAGCCGAGAAGCCAGACCAGAGGGCGCTGGTGGCCTCGCTGCGGTCGGAGGTCAACGCGGGCTCGGCGTTCGCGCGCGCGCTGGCCCAGCATCCGCGCGAATTCTCGGCCACCTATGTGGCCGTCATCGCAGCGGGCGAACAAAGCGGCCAGCTCGGCAGGGTGCTGGAGCGGCTGGCCGACGACCTGGAGGCCCGCGAGAACCTGCGCAACAAGCTGATCGCCGCCTCGCTGTACCCGGCCATCGTCAGTGCGATCGCGGTCATCATCGTGGTGTTTCTGGTCACCTATGTGGTGCCACAGGTGGCCAGCGTGTTCTCGGGCAGTCAGCGTGCGCTGCCGCTGCTGACGGTGATCATGATGAGCATCAGCGATGGGGTACGCGCCCATGGCTGGCTGATGCTGGGGGCTTTGGTGCTGCTGACTGGTGGCGTGATCTTTGCGAGGCGCCAACCTGACCTGAGGCTGCGCATGGACGCCGCCTGGCTGCGACTGCCGCTGGCGGGGCGCCTCGCCCGCGGCTACAACGCGGCCCGGTTCTGCGGCACGCTCGCCATGCTGGCGTCAGCGGGTGTTCCGATCCTCAAGGCCCTGCAGACCGCGGCCGAGACCCTGTCCAACCAGGCCATGCGGGCAGACGCCCTCGACGCGCTGGTGCTGGTGCGCGAGGGCGCACCGCTGGCCTCGGCCATCGGCAGCAAGAAGCGCTTTCCGCCATTGGTCGCCATGTTCGCGCGGCTGGGCGAACAGACGGGCCAGCTGCCCACCATGCTGCAGCGTGCCGCCGAGCAGCTATCGGCCGAAGTGCAGCGAAGGGCCATGCATCTGGCCACGGTGCTGGAGCCCCTGCTGATCGTGGCCATGGGCGTGGTCGTCATGCTGATCGTGCTGGCGGTGCTGTTGCCCATCATGCAGCTCAATCAACTCGTCACCTGATCCACACAGGACATCACCCATGGCGGTCAATCTGAACGGGCAACTGGTCGTCGCCATCTCATCCCGGGCGCTGTTCGACTTCGAGGAAGAGAACCGGGTGTTCGAGACCGGCAACGACCAGGACTACATGAAATTGCAGCTGGACCGGCTGGAGTTGCCCGCACCACCCGGTGTGGCCTTCTCGCTGGTGCGCAAGCTGCTGGCCTTCAACGATGCGCTAGCGCGCAGGGTGGAGGTGGTAATCCTCTCGCGCAACGACCCGGTCTCCGGGATGCGGGTGTTCCGGTCAGCCCAGCACTACGGACTGCCCATCGAGCGTGGCGCCTTCACCCGGGGTCAGTCCCCGTGGCGATACCTCAGACCGCTTCAGGCCAACCTGTTCCTGTCGGCCCACCTGTCGGACGTGCGCGCCGCGCTGGATGCCGGCGTGCCGGCAGCCCAGGTGTACCCGCACTCGGCGCGGGCCACCGACGCGCACCCGCACGAGGTGCGCATTGCGTTTGACGGTGACGCGGTGCTGTTCTCTGACGAGGCCGAGCGGGTCTATCAGTCTGAGGGACTGAACGCCTTCCAGGCCCATGAGGCCAGCAAGGCAGCGCTGCCCCTGCCGGGAGGCCCGTTCAAGCCGCTGCTGGAGGCCTTGCACCGCCTGCAGACCGAGGGCACGAGCCAGATGCGCGTGCGCACGGCCCTGGTCACCGCACGCAGCGCCCCTGCGCATGAGCGGGCCATCCGCACGCTGATGGACTGGGGCATTGCGGTGGATGAGGCCATGTTTCTCGGTGGTCTCCCCAAGGGTCCGTTCCTGCGCGAGTTCGAACCCGATTTTTTCTTTGACGACCAGACAGGCCACATTGAGTCGGCTGCCGAACACGTGCCCGCCGGCCATGTGGCAGCGGGCATTTCCAACCGCTGAGGTAGCTCCATGACGCTGATCGAGAAATTCCGCAGCTTTGGCCAGTTTGCACGCAAGGTGGGGCACTTGGCCCTGCCGTACTTCAACTCGCAGGAGAAATGGAAAGCACGTGGCCTGCTGGCCGCCATCGTGATCCTGAACCTGGCGGCGGTTTACATGCTGGTGCTGATCAACGAGTGGAACCGCGTGTTCTACGACGCCCTGCAGAACAAGGATGCCCCGGTGTTCTGGCGAGAACTGGGGCGGTTCACCTGGCTGGCGTTCGGCTTCATCGTCATTGCGGTCTACCGGTTCTACCTGACCCAGTTGCTGGAGATGCGCTGGCGTGCCTGGATGACCGGCCACTACCTGGACCGCTGGCTGGCCAACAAGGCCTTCTACCGGATGGAGATCACCCGCTTCGCCCGCGAAGACGACGCTCCGCCGGACAACCCGGACCAGCGGATTGCCGAGGACATGAACCTGTTCACGAGCTATTCGGTCAGCCTGTCCATGGGTCTGCTCAACGCCCTGGTGACCCTGGTGAGTTTTGTGGGCATCCTCTGGTCGCTTTCGGGCAGTTTTGCCTTCGACTGGAACGGTCAGACCATCGACATCCCGGGCTTTATGGTCTGGATGGCTGTGGTGTATTGTGTGCTGGGCAGCGTGGCCACCCACTACATCGGTCGCCCGCTGATCACCCTGAACTACGAACAGCAGCGGCGTGAGGCAGATTTCCGCCACCACCTGGTGCGGGTGCGTGAGTACAGCGAATCGATCGCGCTGGACCGAGGGGAACCGGTGGAGCGGCAGCAGACCGGTCTTCGGTTTTCCGAGGTGCTGGCCAACTACCTGCGGCTGATCCGGGCACAGAAACGCCTGACCTGGTTCACCACCGGCTTCGGGCAGGCTGCCGTGGTGTTTCCGTTCATCGTGGCGGCGCCCCGCTTCTTCAGTGGC
>JAJPEW010000061.1 GCA_021166755.1 Hydrogenophaga sp.
ACATCAGGCACCAGATCGACCATGTCCTCGGGCAGCGCATAGCTGCGGCCACGCAGCAGGGCCAGTGCACGTGCGCCTTCGACCAGACCAATCGTGGCGCGCGGGCTGGCGCCGTAGGTGATCAGGCGCGCCGTGTCGGCGATGCCGTGCTTCTCGGGCGTGCGGGTGGCCGACACCAGCTTGACCGCGTACTGGATCAGCGACGGGTCGACATAGACCTCGCTGCACTGGCGCTGCAATTGCGCCAGCTGATCGGTGGTGGCGATCGCCTGCACCTGCACCGCCGGCCCGGTGACGCGCTCGACGATGACGTACTCCTCTTCGTCGGTGGGGTAGTCCACCAGCACCTTCATCATGAACCGGTCCACCTGCGCCTCAGGCAGCGGGTAGGTACCCTCGGTCTCGATCGGGTTCTGCGTGGCCATGACCAGGAAAGGATGCGGCACCCGGTGGGTTTCGCCGGCAATGGTCACCTGCCGCTCCTGCATCACCTCCAGCAGGGCGCTCTGGACCTTGGCGGGCGCCCGGTTGATCTCGTCGGCCAGCAGCAGGTTGGCAAACACCGGCCCGAGCGAGGTGCTGAACTCGCCCGTCTTCTGGTTGAAGATGCGGGTGCCGATCAGGTCGGCTGGCACCAGGTCGGGCGTGAACTGGATGCGCTTGAACCGCCCTTGCACCACGTTGGCCAGGGTCTTGACGGTCAGCGTCTTGGCCAGACCGGGCACGCCCTCGACCAGCAGATGACCCTGGGCCAGCATGGCCACCATCACGCGTTCCAGAAAGCGGTCCTGGCCCACCACCACGCGCTTGACCTCGTAGAGGATCTGCTCCATCAGCTGGGCGTTGTCCTGCGTGTTGCGATCGCTCATGTGCGGCTCCTGGAATCAGAAAGGGGGAAGCCCGGCGGCCTGGGCGGCGCTCTCAATGGGCACAGCAAAACCGATGCCCGCAAAGGTGCGGGCCTTGGTGGGGTTGAGGATGCCGGTGACGATGCCCACCACCTCGCCATCCATGGTGACCAGCGGCCCCCCAGAGTTGCCGGGATTGGCGGCGGCGTCGAACTGGATCAGGTTCTCGATGTCCTGCTGGCCCTCGGGTGCGCGAAACGACCGGCCGAAGCCCGAGATGACGCCTGCCGAGACCGAGGGACCGATGCCGAAGGGGAAGCCCACCGCCACCACCTGGTCACCGGGCAGCAGATCACCGGTGGACCGCATGGTCGCGGCCTGCAAGTCATCGGGCACGGTATCGGCCTGCAGCACCGCCAGATCGTTTGCGGCCTGCACACCGGTCACGCTCGCGCCGGCATCTGAGCCATCGGCAAACACGATGCGCAGCCGGTCGGCCCCTTGCACCACATGCAGGTTGGTGAGGATGACGCCCCGATCGACGATGACCACGCCTGTGCCGATACCGTGGTCCTCTTCCTCACCCTTGCGGTTGCGCACGAAGGCTTCGACGCGGACCACCGAGGGACGCACCTTCTCGGCCGCACGGGCCGCCGGTGAAGGCAGCACCTGCGTGGTCAGCGTGCGCAGCACCGCGGCATCGATGTCTTTCTGGGTCAGGGCCTGACCGGCGCCCTCCCTGCCCTGCCAGAGGCTCACACCCAGCGCCACGGACAGCAACAACAGGCTGGCCCACATCACGCGCGGGTCGATGGCGGCCCGGCCCATCCTCTGGCGCCAGGCGGATCTGGTCGACGGCGCACCAGTTGCCTCGGGCCGGGCCGGTTCATCGCGTACAACTGGCACACCCGTCAGTGGACCGGTGCGCGGCGTACGGCTGTAGAGGGCAGGCTTTCGCATCGCGACTCCTGTGGCGCCCGGCCTTGGGCGGTGAAGTCACATGATGCCGCGATGTGGTCCCCCACTCAAGCGCCGGGTTATTCAAACGCAGCAGAGACGGCACAATGCGTGCTCGGGGCAGGTGCTCCGCACGAGGATGACCGACATGACCAAAACACTGCTGACCTTGCTCATGGCCGCGCTGGCCCCGATGGCCCAGGCCAACACCGAGTTCAGGAACGTGCCCTTGCCGCTGCAGAAGGCCCTTCACGGCAACGCCCTGAAAACAGCGCAAATGGACAGTGGCGTGTTGCGCCTGCAATCCACCAAGGCCGAGGTGTCCGAACTGGTGTACGCCACCTTCATCTTTCACAACATCTGTGGTGAGCAGTGGATGAATCCACAGCAATTCAAGAACTTCGGGCTGCAGCGCGTCGAGCTGATCAATGCCAACGGGTCGCAAGGCTTCGCTTTTGATGCCCGCGGCGATGTATGCCAGGAGATGGGCAAGCTGGGCAAGAACTTCCGCAGCTTCATTGCCCAGTACACCGTCAAGTGCGAAACGGGCGGTTGCCCGCAACGTCCATGAAGCGACTCGGAAAACTTCTGCTGGGCGGTGTGCTGGTGCTGGCCGTGGCCGGTACCGCCGGCTGGTTCAGCCTGGACAAGGAAACCCGCGGTCTGCTCAAGACCGTGCCCACCAACCGCGACCTGCTGTTCTGGAGCGTCCCGCAACGCGATGCAGCCTTCCGCGCGCTGGACCGCATTTCCCTGCTGGCCAAGTGGCGCGATATCCAACCGGCCGGCACACCCCGCCCGCTGCCTCCCGGATCGCCGCTGGCGTTGCCCGTTGACATCGACGCCTACATGGCCGGCCAGCGCAGCGCGGCACTGCTGATCCTGCACAAGGGCCAGCTGCGCCTGGAGCGCTACGGGCTGGACTTCGATGCCCAGGGGCGCTGGACCAGCTTTTCGGTGGCCAAATCCTTCACCTCCACCCTGGTGGGTGCCGCGCTGCGCGACGGACACATCAAGAGCATGGACGACAAGGTCAGCGACTACATCCCGCAGATGAAGGGCTCGGCGTATGACGACGTGAGCATCAGTCAGCTGCTGACCATGACCTCGGGCGTGCGCTGGAACGAGGACTACGACGATCCGGCATCGGACGTGGCACGGTTCAACAATCACCAGCCCGAGCCCGGTGTGCCCGCCATCGTGAGCTACCTGCGCCAGCTACCGCGTGAGGCCCCACCCGGCCAGCGCTGGCTCTACAGCACCGGCGAGACCAACCTGGTGGGCATCCTGATCAGCCAGGCCACCGGCAAACCCCTGTCTCAGTACCTGCAGGAAAAGGTCTGGGGGCCGGTGGGCATGGAACAGCAGGCCACCTGGATCCTGAGCAAGACGGGTGAGGAGATCAGTGGCTGCTGCATCCAGGCGTCGGCGCGCGACTATGCGCGCTTCGGCCAGTTCATCCTGGAAGGTGCCCAGGTCAATGGACAGAGCATCCTGCCCGATGGCTGGCTGCAGCAGGCCGGCACCCACCAGGCCGACATCGGCCAGCCTGGACGCGGCTACGGCTACCAGTGGTGGACCTACGACGATGGCAGCTTTGCCGCCCGCGGCATCTTCGGTCAGGGCATCTTCATCGATCCCCGACGCCAGCTGGTCATCGTCTCCAACGCGAACTGGTCGGGCGGTGCCCGCGACCCCAAGGCCACGGACGCCCGCGAAGCCTTCTACCGTGCGGTGCAGCAGGCGGTGGACGCCGAGGCGCCTCAGGCCACCAGCAACTGACGCAGCACGTAGGGCAGGATGCCACCGGCGCGGTAGTAGGCCACCTCGACCGGAGTGTCGATGCGCAGGGTCACGGTGATCTCGTGCACCGAGCCGTCGGCACGGGTGATGCGCAGTGTGGCATCGCTTTGCGGCAGCAGGTCCGGGTGCGGGATCACATCGATCAGCTCGCTGCCGGTCAGCCCCAGGCTTTCCCACGAGTCACCGGCGCGGAACTGAAGCGGCAGCACGCCCATGCCCACCAGGTTGCTGCGGTGGATGCGCTCGAAACTGCGCGCCACCACCGCGCGGATCCCCAGCAGCTGCGTGCCCTTGGCCGCCCAGTCGCGGCTGGAACCGGTGCCGTATTCCTCGCCGGCGAACACCACCGTGGGCACGCCCTGCGCCTGGTAGCGCATGGCCGCGTCGTAAATGGACAGAATCTCGCCCTGTGGCTGGAACAGCGTCAGGCCGCCTTCGACCCGCGATCCGTCGGCCTGCGGGGGCAGCATCAGGTTCTTGATGCGCACGTTGGCAAAGGTGCCGCGCATCATGACCTCGTGGTGTCCCCGACGTGCGCCGTAGCTGTTGAAGTCGGCCTTGGCCACGCCATGGGCGGTGAGCCACTGGCCCGCCGGTGAACTCTCCTTGATCGAGCCGGCCGGCGAAATGTGGTCGGTGGTGATCGAATCACCGAACAGGGCCATGATGCGCGCGCCCTGCACCGCCACCTGGCCGCCGACCGCTGGCGGCTGAAGCTCGAAGCCCTGGAAGAACGGTGGCTCGGCAATGTAGGTGCTGGCCGGCCAGCGGTAGGTGTGGCCGGTGCCGCCCTTGATCTTCTCCCACAGGGCACCCGGGTCGGTGCGGACCTGCGCGTAGTTGTCCCGGTAGGCCTTGCCCTTCATGGCGTGCTTCATCAGCGCGTGGATCTCGTCGCTGCCCGGCCAGATATCACCCAGGAACACCGGCTGGCCTCCGTGGCCGATGCCCACTGGCTCGGTCATCAGGTCACGGGTGACGTTGCCGGCAATCGCGTAGGCCACCACCAGCGGCGGGCTGGCCAGGAAGTTGGCCTTGAGGTTGGGGTGGATGCGCGCCTCGAAATTGCGGTTGCCCGAGAGCACCGCCGCGCAGACCAGGTCGTTGCGGGTGATGACCTCGTTGAGCTCGGGCGTGAGATCGCCCGCGTTGCCGATACATGTCGTGCAGCCATAGCCGGCCAGTGCAAAGCCCAGCTTCTCCAGGTAAGGCAGCAGACCAGTCTCGCGCAGGTACTCGGTGACGATGCGCGAGCCCGGCGCGAGCGATGTCTTGACGTGGGGGTTGACTTTGAGCCCTGCCTCCACCGCCTTCCTGGCCAGCAGGCCGGCGGCCAGCAGCACGCCGGGGTTGCTGGTGTTGGTGCAGCTGGTGATGGCCGCAATCAGCACGTCGCCATTGCGGATGTCGATGCCGCTGGCGGTCGGAAACACACGATCGAGCTGGTCGGCAGGCTGGTTGAAGCCGTTCTCGGCGTTGGGTTTGCTGAACAGGCTGCCGAACTGCGCCGCCACCTGCCCGAGCTCGATGCGGTCCTGCGGGCGCTTGGGACCGGCCAGGCTGGGCGCGACCGTGCCCAGGTCCAGCGTGACCACCTGCGAGTAGTCGATCTCACCACGGCGCGGCACCCCGAACAGGCCCTGGGCGCGGAAGTAGGCCTCGAAGGCCTCGATCTCCGCCTTGCTGCGCCCGGTGCCGCGGAAATAGTCGAGCGTCTTCTCGTCCACCGGGAAGAAGCCCATGGTGGCCCCGTACTCGGGCGCCATGTTGGCGATGGTGGCGCGGTCCGGCAGCGCCAGCGACGCCGTGCCTTCGCCGAAGAACTCGACGAACTTGCCCACCACCTTGTGCCGCCGCAGGATCTCGGTGACGGTCAGCACCAGGTCGGTGGCGGTGCAGCTTTCGCGAAGGCGTCCGGTCAGCTCGAAGCCCACCACATCGGGCGTGAGGAAGTACACCGGCTGACCCAGCATGGCCGCCTCGGCTTCAATGCCGCCGACGCCCCAGCCCACCACACCGATGCCATTGATCATGGTGGTGTGGCTGTCGGTGCCCACCAGCGTGTCCGGGTAGTACAGCCCGCCCTTGAGGTGAACCCCGCGCGCCAGGTGCTCCAGATTGACCTGGTGCACGATGCCGAAGCCCGGCGGCACGACGCCGAAGGTGTCGAAGGCCTGCATGCCCCACTTCATGAACTGGTAGCGCTCCTGGTTGCGCTGGAACTCCAGGCGCATGTTCAGGTCGAGCGCGTTCTTCGTGCCGTAATGGTCCACCGTGACCGAATGGTCCACCACCAGGTCCACCGGCACCAGCGGCTCGATCTTCTTCGGATCCTGCCCCAGACGCTGGGCCACGCTGCGCATGGCCGCCAGATCAGCCAGCAGGGGCACACCGGTGAAATCCTGCAGCACCACCCGTGCCACGGTGAACGGGACCTCGTCGGTGCGT
>JAJPEW010000071.1 GCA_021166755.1 Hydrogenophaga sp.
CGATGGGGCCTCTTCATCCGGCGTGCCTTCTTGCACTTCCTCGGCCAGATTCGCTGGCAACGCGTCGTCGTCGTGCAACGGGGGCTGCCCGTTGCCCTCCCACCATTCGCCCGCCTCGGCGTAGTGCTGGCGCATGTAGCCGGCCAGTTGTTGCAGATCCCGGGGCATGGCTTCGTCCGGATCGGGCGCTGGCAACGGCATGCGGACCTTCCACAGGTTACCGCCTTCGATGAGGGCGAAGCACTGACCCTTGGGCAGGCCGACCACGTGCGCAGGCTCGATGAGCGGCACGCTCGACGTGCTGATGCGGTCCTGCGCGTTGCTCGTGAAGTCGGTCGGACCGTGGATGTCGGAACTGTCGGTGGCGCCGCTGACCAGGGTGGTGGTGTAGACCTCCACCTTCGGCAGTTGTCGCGTCAGCAGTTCGGCGGTGGCGGTCTCGCGCACCCGCAGCATGAACAGGTTGTTGAAGTTGCCGATGACCTGGCCGGCCTTGGCGCGATTGCCGATGCGCGCCTCGATGTCCGAGAGCGTCTGCGTATAGGCCGTGACCTGCATGCCCGCACCGCCACCCTTGTTGATGAGCGGGATGAACTCATCTCCCATCAGTTCGTTGAATTCGTCCGCATGAACGTTGATGGCGACCTTGGCATCGGCCGATGCCCCCGGCAGGCCATCGTCAATGCCGTGCTTGTAGATGTGCCCCGCCACCGACACCAGGTCGCTGAACATGCTGTTGCCGACGGCCGCCGCCACTTCGGCGTCGGACAGCGCATCCAGTCCCACATAGACCACGGCCCGCTTCCTGATGATCTGCATCCAGTCGAAGATTGGGCGCGGGTCGGACAGGTCGGAGTAGTTCGGCGCGAGCAGTTGCGCGATCTTGCCGGTGGTGAGCTTCTCCAGCAGCGGCAACAGCGAAGCGACGATCTTGTCGAAGTAGGTACGGTCGTAGCGCACCGCGGAGCGCAGGCCGTCGAGCACCGCGTCGTAGGTTCGCGTCTGCGACAGGTACTGCTCCAGTGCCACCACCCGCTTCTCTCGCCCGACCATGTGGCGCGGGATGGTCTTGTCGTTGAGGCGTCCTTCGAGCTGGACGATCACCTCCCAGGCCTTGGGCTCGGTTCGGGCAAAGAAGTGCTGGGCGTACTCGATGAACAGCGCGTCGATGTTGACGACGTGCCGCTGGATCAGCAGGTAGTCTGGCCGCTGCCCCAGTTCCACCAGGGCGCGCGCGATGATGTTGACGAAGCGCCAGGCGAACTCGCGGAACGCGGCGCTGTTGCCCTCGCCGGAAAGCTGCCCCGCAATGCGGGTGGCGACTTCCGAGATGCGCCCGAACCGGCCGACGGCGTTGTAGCGTGCCGAGATGTCGGGCCAGCCCAGGTGAAACACGTACATCTCGCCCTCGCGTCCGGCGCGCCTGGCCTCGACATACATGCGCTTGAGCAGGTCGGCATCGCCCGTGGGGTCGAAGACGATCACCACCTCGTGCTCGCCATGGACCTTGCGACGGATGTCCTGCGTGATGAACAGTTCGGCCAGGCGCGTCTTGCCCACGCGCGTGGTACCGAGCACCAGGGTGTGGCCCACACGCTCGCCCAGCGGCAGGGTGACGTCGGTCTCGTGCGGCTCGATGCCATGCAGGCGCGGCATGCCACCCACTGGCGGCAACGGCCGGACCGGGTTGAGCGGGCTGTCCCAGGCCAATGCCCGCGCCAGCCTGGGCAGCGGCGGCGACGCGAATTCCAGCCGCTCCTCCAGGCGGCGCGCCAGCCGGTAGAACGTCGTCGGTTCGGCATAGCGCCGGAACTCGGGCTTGTAGGTCTGCGTCAGCCGATGGGTGTGTCGTTGTTCCCAGCGAAAGCCACGCCCAACGAACAGGCGGTACTGGCTCACCGGCACGTCGCGGCTCGTCATCACGTAGCGTGGCAGACGACGGATGTGGCGGCGGTAGCGCAGGATGGCCCAGGCGTCGCGCAGGCGGACCGCGCCGAAGGCCAGGAAGGCCAGCGCGCTGCCGAGGCCGAGTACCGGATTCAGCGCGAGCGACCACGGTGCCACCACGCACACCACCGCGGCGCCTGCGCATACGGCAACGGTGTATAGTTCCACCGCTGGCCGCAGCAGGACTTCGACGGCGTGCGGCTGGGCCATCGGGCAGGCCTCACTGTTCGATGCCGGTGGCGGTCACCAGCACCGGGTAGTGGCGCAGGCCCAGGCGCTGGGCCAACTCGTCACCTGAAACCGGCGCCATCGTCAGCCCCGGTGCCAGGGCACGCAGCGCCGCGAGTGCCTGCGGTGTGTCGACCTGAACCACCAGCCCCACCGCCCCGAGTTCGCGCAGTGCCGGGGCACGCTGGCGCAGCCAGGCGTGGGAGCGCGGGTCATCACCAACCAGGAACATCGGCGTGAGCCCCGGCGCCTGGATCGCCCGGGGAGCCACATCGCCAGGGGCCAAATTGGCCGAGCGCACCGGCAGCATGGCCGCCTCGCCAGAAGGTCCTTCGGGCAGGCGTGGCATCTCGATCCTGGGAGATGGCCGGTTTCCGGTGCGCGGTTGCAGGTCCAGGGCCTGGTAGTAAGGCAGCGCGGAGGCACCGCCGCGATCCTCGACGACGATCAAGGGCGGCGATTGCGCGAAAGCGGCTGGCACGGACACGAGCGGCAGCAAGCCGATCAGCCATGGCACAGCTGGACGGAAGATTCGAGGCTTCATGGCAGGGTTCTCCGGGGATCCTCGCCCCGCGCTGGCTGGCCCAGTAGGCGGGCCAGGTGACGGCCAACACTCTGGCGGTAGCGCGCAGCGGGTGCGCCACCAGCGGGGCGGTGGTAGCGGCCGATCGTGATCAGCCAGTCCTGGCCCGGCGCGTGCTGCTCGCGCAGGATCTGCGCGGCCAGCGCCAGGTTCCGATAGGGATCGAGCAGTTCGCAGGGGTGGTCGTAGCGGTGGCGCTGGTAGCCCAGGTTGATCTGGCCCAGGCCGGCGTCGATGCGGGTGCGCGGCACGTCGCGCAATGCCCGTTGCAGGCCGGCGCAGGCCTCGGCACGGGTGGCGAACCGATGCGATTCCCCGGCCACGTTGAGCGTCCAGGGCCAGGGCACGAGGCGGTCGTGGTACCGGGTGCCACTCTCCTGCAAGGCCACCGCGTACAGCACCGCAGGCGGGATGCCCGCACGCTGCGCTGCGAGTGGGTAGGCCGGCGGCGGGAGTTCCTGCGCCTTCGCCTGGCCGAGTGACCAGCAGGCCAGCAGCGCGAGCGCGAGACGCCCCAGGCCTACTGTCGCTGCCATTGGCCGCCGACCTGGCGCACGACGGCGGGCAGTTCGCCCTGCAGGCCGAGGGACAGCCAGCGGCCACCGTCGTGGTTGAGGGTGATGTGCCGGGCGCGCACTTTCGCCGGGTCGATACGGGCCCGGCGTGCCCATTCACGGATGCGCGCGTCGTCGGCGCGACTGCCGACGACATAGACATCGAACTCGACGCCCGACGCCTGCAGCCGCTGCACGGCCTGGTCGCAGGCAGTGCATCCGTCCTTCACGAAGACGGCGGTTCGGTCGGTGCCCGATGCGATGGCGGTGCCCACGCCGGCCGGCTTGGCACCGGGCAGGTTGACCCGCGCCATGCCCGGCGCGATCCGCTGCCAGGCGGCGTCGTAGGCACGCTGGTAGGCCAGCGTCTTCTCGACCCGCCGGGCTTCGGCCCGAACCTGCAATTCCGCGTAGCGGCGGCGCTCCTCGTCGGAGCGTGCTTCGATGCCGAGGGCCGTGAGCGGGTCGAGGCTGGGCGAGTAGACGCCCAGCGGCCCCTGCATCAACTCGCGATAGCGCGTCCATTCATCCGTGCGCAGCCCCCAGTCCTGCGCCCGCTGTTCGTCGCTGCGAGCGATGGCCGCAGGCGCCTCGCGGCTCGGCACCGTCCTGGCCGCGGTGGTTGCGCCGGTGGGCTGGGCAAGCGCCGCCTGCGCGGCGGAGGCGGCCAGGAACGCAGCCAACAGTTGCGGGATCAAGTGGCGCGGGACCATTGGCGTGGACCTCCCTATCGGGGCGGGATGGGCAGCCGGCGGATCTCGTCGCCCTGCCGGAAGACCGCGCCATCGCGCGCGATGCCGTCCAGTCGCCAGCCGCCCTCCGACTCTCCGGCGCGCAGCAGGCGGACATCGGCCAGCCCGGTGCCACCGACAGGCATCACCGACACGAAATGTTCTTCCGCACGCAGTTCCACTCCGATCAGGCGGAATGAAGGCTCAGCAGGCTGGGGTTGGGCCGGCACGGGTTTGGATGGCCGTGGTGCGGGCGGCTTGGGCTGGTGCGAGACCGGGCGGGCTTCCAGTCGCGTGACGCGGGTTTCCAATGCGTGCAGCGCATCGGTGGCGGCGTAATGGGCCTGCGCCAGCTCGATCGCCGCCAGCCGTTGGTTCAACGCCGAAGTGTCCTGCTCGCAGCGCGCCTGCGGCAAGGCGGCGGGCTGAGTATCGCGTTGTTCGATCCGATGCGAGAGGCCATCCACTCGGGATTCGAGCAGGGACACCTGCGCGGTGGGCGCGAAGGCCTGGGTCTGTTCCGCCAGCCCGGACAAGGCCATGTGATCCACCAGCACCACCGCGCTGACGAGCAACAACCAGGTTGCGGCCGCGACCCGCAGCAGCGTCGTGCGCTGGCCCGTCGCTGAGTCCCGGATGGTCATGGCGAAACCTCCCGGATCAGCGGAGGGGGCTCCGCCGAACGGTTGATTTCCGGTGGCTTGGGCTCGTGCGGCGTATGAGCCTCCCTGAGGCTGCGGATGAAGCACACCTTCCGCTCGCCGTCGTCGACCTGCAGATCCCAGGCGGGGCCGGCCAGGGTCAAGAGCGCGTCGCGCAGCAGGACCGGGCCGAGCCGGTAGTGAGCCGCCGGCAGCGGCAAGGCCAGCAGATCGGGGGACTGTTCATCGCACAGCCGGTAGCCGGAACGCAGGATGAGGTGCCGGAGGGCATCCCCGACGGTGGCGCCCAGCGTGCCGGGGATCTCCGCATCCACCACTTGCAGCAACAGGTCGTACTGGGCCGCCGTCGGCGCGAGTTCAACCAGGGTGTAGCGACCATACCGCGTCACCGGCACGAACTCCGTCATGGCTTCGGGCGCGATGCCGATGGCTTCGGATGCGGGCGCCGATGGCGCGGTGTTCGTCATCGCGCAACCGCTGGCCATGGCGGCCAGGAGCAAAGCGAGCAAACGGGTCAGGTTGCTGCGTCCGGCGATACGGAAGGACTGGCAGGATGGGCGCATGGATCGGTGTCCTGAAACAACGAGTCATCACCATCGCCGCGCCGGCCCTCTGCCGCAGCAAACAAAGCGAATCCATCGGCTTCCGATTTGCCAGGAAAAAATGCCGGCGACCACAGGGTCGCCGGCATGCAAGGCATGGATCATGCCACCACGAGTTGGCGTGCCAATGCCACTTCTACGGAATCACCGTCCTGGTTCAGGACGTCGAGCCCTGATTCCGGCACGTCGCCCGACGTGCTCTGCGACACCATGATCTTCCGGGCCATCAACCCCAGGCAAGTCATCTGCGAGGAGTTGGCGTAGCCGAGGTAGATCACGCGCACCGGCTGCTTCTGGCCGATGCGCCACGAGCGGCGAGCCGCCTGCTGCAACGAATACACGTTGTAGCCGGACTGGAGGAACACGATGGTCGGGAACTCCAGCAGGTCCAGGCCGGTTTTCACCAGCTCGGGATTGGTGATGAGCACGTCGATGCCACGGTCCAACTGCTCGGCGATCCAGTCTTCCCGGCGGGAGGCATCCACGCTCGCGCGCAGTACCGCCACCTTGAAGCCTTCCTGCTCCAGCAGCACCTTCAAACGCGACGTGGTGTCGCGCGTGCCGGTATAGACCGAGTAGACCAGGGTCTTGCGACCTTCTGCCTTCTCCCGCTTGCAGATCTCGATCAGTTCGCGCTCCTTGGGCATCACTTCCAGCTCGTTGAACTGAGCCGGCACGAACGCCAAGGTGTTGCGCGT
>JAJPEW010000103.1 GCA_021166755.1 Hydrogenophaga sp.
GCCTTGATGGTCAGCAGTTCGGGGTCGCCAGGACCGGCCCCGACCAGCGTGACGGATCCGGGGTGGAATTCAGTGGGCGTGTGCATGGTGTCCGACCTCACGCAGGATGTGTGCCACCTGCTGTGCAATGGGATGGGGAACGGGCTGCTGGCCATCGAGAACCGCACGGATGTAGGTGGCGGTGGTGGTGGCATCGATGTCGCGTGGCAGGTCTGGCAAGGAGGTCAGGGCGCCTGCCTGCGCTGGCTGCAAGAGGACGCGCTGTCCTTGCCGGAACGCCTCCATCTGCGGCGTTCGGCGCGCGTCGGCGACGGGTTCGCCCTCGGTGCCTCGCAGCAACAGCGCGTGGGTACCTGTCAGGGCAAAGGTGTCCGCCATGGAGACGGCGTACTCCGGATGGGTGTAGCTGCCCACGACCAGGGCAGGCCCCTGGCAAGGGTTCATCAGTTTGACCAGGCTGTGGGCGGGGTTGCGCAGGCCCACCACACGGCGCACATCGAGCAGGCGCTTGAGCCCCGGGTGCAGCACCTCGGTGGGGATGAACCGGCACTGGCCCGGTGCGATGGCTTCCACGCGATCGGCAGGTTCGTGCCCCAGCGCAGCAAACACAGTGGCGCTGGTGACCCGCCGGTCTTCGGTGGCCGTGCCGTGTACGAGCACCGGCACGTCTTCGCGCGCCAGCAACAGGGCCAGCAGCGGCGTGAGCACGGGTAGCTTGCGGGCACCGTTGTAGCTGGGAAGGACCACCACGGGCACTCCGGCGTCCTCGACCCGGTGCAGACGCGCATGGGTGGCGTCCAGAAATCCGGCCATCTCTTCGGGCGTTTCACCCTTGATGCGCATGGCCAGGCAGAAGGCGCCGGTTTCCAGATCAGAGACATGGCCGTCCAGCAACTGCCCCATCAGATCGGCGGCCTGATCGCGCGTGAGCGATCGCGCACCTTCCTTGCCGCGACCGATTTCCTTGATGTATTGGCTGATACCCATGGCCGTCAATTGTGCGTGTTGTTTGATGACTTTGGGTAATAAGTCAAACCGCGATGGCATGGGGTTCTGCCGGTCCTTCCAGTGAATCGTTCTGCTGGCACTCCGCCCTGATCAGTCGGCGCAACTCTGGAAGACATGAGCCGCAGTTGGTGCCGCATTTGAGCTGGTCCTGCAGGGAGGCCAGTCGTTCGTTCTCGGTCCCTGCGCAGCGGGCGACGGTGTTTCGGATGGCCTCTTCACCAACATTGAAGCAGGCGCAGATCTGGGGACTCCTGGCGACCACTGTCACCGGCGCTTCGGCGCCGGGCCTCAGCAGCAGGCGGCCGTAGCGATCGGCGGACTGTTCGTCCTGCAGCAGGGTTTTGATCCAGGACTCTGCGCTGGTGTCGCCGGACAGCAGGAATGCCTCCAGCGTGACGTTGTCACCCGTCCGTTTCAGGCGGGCGCTGCGACGTTGCTGACGGCGCTTGTCGGCATACCGCAGCGTCTCATCCGTGGTCAGGCCCAGCAGTGACTCGATGCGCTCGATCAGTGTGGATGGCGGGGGCTCGTGAGCGGCGGATCGGAACAGCACGCCAGTGCGCTCACGTCCAAAGGGCACACAGGACGCGAAGTCGAAGGATGGCATCAGCTGCCGAAGCTCAGTCAGGGCGGACAGCGCCGTGGCTTCGGGCAACCAGGCCACGCCCAGCAAGGTCCACGGCAGTTCTGCCTTGAGGATCTTGACCGCTGCGTGTTTGAGTTCTGGCTGCTTGGACGTGGGGCAATAGGCCGAGGTGGTGAGGGCGTTGACGCCGGCCAGCGGCTCGCCCTGGCTGCTGCGGCCGCTCAGGTACTCCGGCCCCCAGTGCATGGCGATGAAGGCCTGCGTGGGCTGGATCGTGTGCGAGGCCTGCGCCGGGAGCACGATGGCGCCGCGCTTGCTCGTCACATGGACCAGCTCGCCGTCCTTCAGGCCACGGCGCTCCATGTCCCGCGGGTTCAGTTGCACGCAGGGTTCGGCCACGTGGCCGAACAGGCGGCCGAGGGTGCCGGTGCGTGTCATGCCGTGCCAGTGATCGCGCAGGCGACCGGTGGTCAGCGAGAACGGGAAACGCGATTCGCGCTGCTCGGCCACGGGCTTGTAGGGTAGGGCGGCGAACCGGGCCTTGCCGTCGGCGGTGGGGAAGACGCCGTCTTCGTACAGCCGCGCCTTGCCCGTGGCCTCGCCCTCGCGCAGCGGCCAGAACTGCGGGCCCTCGGTCTCCAGCATGGCGTAGCTCAGGCCGGTGATGTCGAGGTCGCGGCCGCGGGTGGATCCGCGGTGCTCGTTCCAGATGGCTTCGGGCGTCTCGTAGGGGAAGAGCGAGGGCTGGCCGGGGCGCAGCTGCGCCTCGAGCCGGCGCGCCACGTCTACCGCGATGCGCCAGTCGTGCCGCGCCTCGCCGGCCGGTGGCACGGCGGCGCGCACGCGGCTGATGCGACGCTCGCTGTTGGTGACGGTGCCTTCCTTCTCGCCCCAGGTGGTGGCGGGCAGCAGGATGTCGGCGAAGTCGCAGGTGGCGGTGGTCGCGAACGCTTCCTGCACCACCACGAACTCGGCGCGCTGCAGGGCGCGGCGCACGGTGGCCTGGTCGGGCATGGACTGCGCCGGGTTGGTGCACGCAATCCACAGCGCCTTGATCTCGCCGTCGGCCGCGGCCTGGAACATCTCGACCGCGGTCTTGCCGGGTTTCGATGGCACATCGGCCACGCCCCAGAGCGCGGCCACCTCGGCGCGGTGCGCGGGGTTGGCCAGGTCGCGGTGGGCGCTCAGCAGGTTGGCGAGGCCACCGACCTCGCGCCCGCCCATGGCGTTGGGCTGTCCGGTCAGGCTGAAGGGGCCGGCGCCGGGCTTGCCGATCTGGCCAGTGGCCAGGTGCAGGTTGATCAGGGTCGCGTTCTTGGCGGTGCCGCTGCTGCTCTGGTTCAGGCCCTGGCAGTAGAGGCTGAGTGTGGCCGGCGACAGCGCGAACCACTGGGCTGCCTTGAACAGGTCTTCCTTGGGGATGCCGCAGGTCTGCGCCACCACATCGGGCGTGGCTTCGCGCACCAGCGCCTTCAGTTCGTTGAAGCCGTACGTGTGCGCAGCGATGTAGGCGTTGTCGGTCCAGCCTTCCCACAGCATGGTGTGCAGCAGGCCGTGGAACAGCATCACGTCGGTGCCCGGCAGCAGCGGCAGGTAGAGGTCGGCCAGTTCGGCGGTGTCGGTGCGGCGCGGGTCGGCCACGATGATCTTCATCGCCGGGTTCTTCTGCTTCGCGGCCTCGATGCGTCGGAACAGGATGGGGTGCGCGTAGGCCGCGTTGCTGCCGACGATGAACAGACATTGCGCGTGGTTCACGTCGTCGTAGCAGGCGGGTGGCGCGTCGGCGCCCAAGGTGAGCTTGTAGCCCGCCACGGCGCTGCTCATGCACAGGCGGGAGTTGGTGTCGACGTTGTTGGTGCCCAGCAGGCCCTTGGCCAGCTTGTTGAAGACGTAGTAGTCCTCGGTCAGGAGCTGGCCGCTGAGGTACAGGCCAACCGCGTCGGGGCCGTGGTCCCGCACGATGCGGCCGAACTCGCCGGCCACGCGGTCCAGCGCGGCGTCCCAGCCCAGTGCCACCGGCGCTTGGTCGCGCTGCAGCCGCTGCATGGGCTGTAGCAGGCGCGTCTGGCGCGTGATGGCGGGCGTGGCCGTCAGGTGCAGCGTGCTGCCCTTGGTGCATAGCTTGCCGAAGTTGGCCGGGTGATCCGGGTCGCCGCGCACACCGGTGATCTGCGGGCCATCGGATTCGATGATGACGCCGCAGCCCACACCGCAGTACGGGCAGGTGGAGCGGGTTTCGGTCATGGTGATCAGGCCTTGGTGGTTCGGCGGGCGGGGCCTGCGATGGGCCGGACCTGATCGGTCGCATGAGACGCGAGCTGCGTCGCGTCCAGGAACACCTGTCCGTTCTCCACCTTCACGCTGAATTTGGGCGTGCAGCCTTCGTCGGGTGCCGACGCCTGGCCGTCGCACAGGCCGATGGTCCAGTTGTGCAGCGGGCAGGCCACATGCGTGCCGAAAACGATGCCCTGGCTCAGGGGACCGCCCTTGTGCGGGCAGCGGTCGAGCAACGCGAAAACCTCATTCTGATCGTTGCGGAAGATGGCGACGTCCAGACCCTGCTCGCGCGCCACGCGGCGCGAGCCGAGCACGGGGATGTCTTCAACCTGGCAGATGGGGGTCCATTGGCTCATGTTCATGGCTCTCTCGACATTCGGAAGGTGGGATCAGGCCTTGACCACGGCCACGGGTTCGAACTGCCGCGTGTCCACGGCCGCTTCCTGGAAGTCGAACCACGGGTCGGGTTCGCCGTCGAGCGCGAACAGCAGTTCTTCGTTCAGGGCCTTGCGGCCTTCGGCGTCGTCCAGGATGCGCTTCTTCACGTAGTCCAGGCCCACGCGGCTGACGAAGTGCACCGTGCGCTCCAGGTACCAGCCTTCCTTGCGGTAGAGCTGCATGAAGGCGCCGGTGTACTCCAGCACTTCTTCGGCCGTCTTGAGCTTGACGAAGAAGTGCGCCACTTCGGTCTTGATGCCGCCGTTGCCGGCGATGTACATCTCCCAGCCGCTGTCCACGCCGATGATGCCCACGTCCTTGATGCCGGCCTCGGCGCAGTTGCGCGGGCAGCCCGAGACGGCGTACTTGACCTTGTGCGGCGCGTACATGCGCCAGTGGGCGCGTTCCAGGTCCTTGCCCATCTGGGTCGAGTCCTGCGTGCCCATGCGGCACCACTCGCTGCCCACGCAGGTCTTCACCGTGCGCAGGGCCTTGGCGTAGGCGTGGCCGCTGGGCATGCCGATGTCCTTCCAGACGGCTTGCAGGTCTTCCTTCTTCACACCCAGCAGGTCGATGCGCTGGCCGCCGGTGACCTTGACGGTCGGGATCTTGTACTTGTCCACCGCGTCGGCGATGCGGCGCAGTTCGTCGGCGGTGGTCTCGCCGCCCCACATGCGCGGGATCACGCTGTAGGTGCCGTCTTTCTGGATGTTGGCGTGCGAACGCTCGTTGATGAAGCGGCTCTGCGGGTCGTCCTTGGCCTGCTTGGGCCAGGTGCTGATCAGGTAGTAGTTGATGGCTGGGCGGCAGGTGGCGCAGCCGTTGGGCGTCTTCCAGTTCAGGGCCTTGAAGGTGTCGGCGATGGTCAGCAGCTTCTGCTCGCGGATCGCGTCGCGCACGTCCTGGTGGCTGTGCTCGGTGCAGCCGCAGATGGCCTTCTTCTTCGGCGTGGCGGAGTAGCCGGCCCCCACCGTGGCCATCAGGATCTGTTCGACCAGGCCGGTGCAGGAGCCGCAGCTGGCGCTGGCCTTGGTGTGCTTCTTCACCTCGTCGAGTGTGAACAGGCCCTTGTCCTTGATGGCCTTGCAGATGGTGCCCTTGGTCACGCCGTTGCAGCCGCAGACCTCGTCGCTGTCGGCCATGGCAGCGGCCTTGTTCTGCCCCGCGTGGCCCGCGTCGCCGATGTTCGATTCCCCGAACATCAGCTTGTCGCGAATGTCGTGCACCTTGCGGCCCTCGCGCAGCAGCTTGAAGTACCAGCCGCCATCCACCGTGTCGCCGTACAGGCAGGCGCCCACCAGCTGGTCGTCCTTGATCACCAGTTTTTTGTAGACGCCGCCGAAGGGGTCGCTCATCACGATTTCTTCCATGCCCTCGCCACCCATGAAGTCGCCGGCCGAGAACAGGTCGATGCCGGTGACCTTGAGCTTGGTCGACGTCAGCGAGCCGGTGTAGCGGCCGATACCGAATTCGGCCAGATGGGTGGCCAGCACCTTGCCCTGCTCGAACAGTGGCGCCACCAGGCCATAGGCGATGCCGCGGTGCGCCGCGCATTCGCCCACCGCGTAGATGCGCGCGTCGGTCACGGTCTGCAGGGTGTCGCTCACCACGATGCCGCGGTTGACATGCAGGCGCATCTTCTCGGCCAGCGCCGTGTTGGGACGGATACCGACCGCCATCACCACCAGATCGGCCGGCACTTCGCTGCCGTCCTTGAACTTGACGGCCTTGACGCGACCGTCCTCGCCGCCGATCAGTTCCTGCGTGTTCGCCCCCATCAGGAACCGCATGCCGCGCTCTTCCAGCGACTGCTGCAGCAGCTTGCCCGCCACGTCGTCGAGCTGGCGCTCCATCAGCCAGGGCGCGACGTGCACCACGCTCACTGTCATGCCGCGCTTCATCAGGCCGTTGGCCGCTTCCAGGCCCAGCAGGCCGCCGCCGATCACCACCGCGTGCTTGTAGGTGGCGGCCGCGTCGATCATGGCTTGCGTGTCGGCGATGTCTCGGTAGGCCAGCACGCCTTGGAGGTCCTTGCCCGGGATGGGCAGGATGAAGGGGTTGGAGCCGGTCGCCATGATCAGGCGGTCGTACTCGGCCGAGACCACCTCGCCGTTGGGGCCCACCGAGTGCACGATGCGCTTGACGCGGTCCACCTCGGTCACCTTGTGGCCGGCGTGCAGCGTGATGCCGTTGTCGGTGTACCAGGACCAGTCGTTGAGGATGATCTGATCGATGGTCTGCTCACCCGCCAGCACGGGCGAGAGCAGGATGCGGTTGTAGTTGGGGTGTGGCTCGGCACCGAAGACGGTGATGTCGTACAGGTCGGGTGCGATCTTCAGCAGCTCTTCGAGCGTGCGCACACCGGCCATGCCGTTGCCGACCATCACCAGCTTCATCTTTGCTTTGGGATTGACGCACATGTCCATGCTGTGCTCCTCAGGCGGCTTTCTCGACGTGCGCCTGGCGCGTGTAGAGAAAATCGATAACCGCCTTGCGGTACTGCTGGTACTGCGGGTCGTCGGCCAGGGCCACCCGGTGGCGCGGGCGCGGCAGTTCGACGCTGAGCACTTCACCGATGGTGGCGGCGTGTCCGTTGGTCATCATCACGATCTTGTCGGACAGCAGCACCGCCTCGTCCACATCGTGCGTGACCATGACCACGGTGGCGTGGGTCTTGGCGACGATCTCCAGCAGTTCGTCCTGCAGCTTGGCGCGGGTCAGGGCGTCGAGCGCGCCGAAGGGTTCGTCCATCAGCAGCACCTTGGGTTCCATCGACAGGGCGCGGGCGATGCCCACGCGCTGCTTCATGCCGCCCGAGATTTCGCCGGGGCGCTTCTGCGCGGCGGCCGTCAGGCCGACCAGGGCCAACGCGTCGTTGGTGCGCTGCTTGAGCTGGGCCTTGCTTTCGGTCGCGCCGAACACGCGCTCGACCGCCAGGTAGATGTTCTCGAAGCAGGTCAGCCAGGGCAGCAGCGAGTGGT
>JAJPEW010000127.1 GCA_021166755.1 Hydrogenophaga sp.
GAGTGCAGCTCGAAGTAGTCCCAGATGCTCTGCCAGAAGGTCTCCAGATCGGTGGTGCTCCAGCGCCAGAGGGCGTCGTAGCTGTCGAAGTGCAGACCGCGTTCGCGGGCCAGCCAGTCCTGGTACAGGCGGATCTGGGGAAGGTAGGGGGCGTGGGTGCTGTCGGTGGCCATGTTCATGTCTTGCCTGACCGGTCCGCAGCGGCCGGTCCTGTCTCCTGTTGTCCGACAGGTTAGCAGCGCCCGCCGCTCGCCGGCTATCCCGCAGGCGTCAGGCCTGCTGCAGCGCAGCTTGGCGGGCACGGTTCCTGCCTGCACAATCGCGCCCGTTTATCCTCGGCGCATCCAATCAATCAACGGAGTGAGAATCCATGGGTCTGTTCAACTGGACTGAGAAACCAGCCTCGACGCTGGCCAACGGGGGGGTCGTCGGCCCCGACGAGCGCCTGCCCTGGGCGCAAACCGGCATGATGGGCGTGCAGCACCTGATTGCCATGTTCGGCGCCACGGTGCTGGCCCCCATCCTGATGGGCTTCGACCCCAACGTGGCCATCCTGATGAGCGGCATCGGCACCCTCATCTTCTTCCTCATGACCGGCGGCAAGGTGCCCAGCTACCTGGGATCGAGCTTTGCCTTCATCGGTGTGGTGATCGCCGCCAGCGGTTATCAGGGCCCCGGTCCCAATGCCAACATCGGTGTGGCCCTGGGGGGCATCATCGCCTGCGGGGTGCTGTACTTCATCATCGGTGCCATCGTGCAGGCGGTGGGCACCGGCTGGATCGAGCGCTTCATGCCCCCGGTGGTCACCGGTTCGGTGGTGGCCGTGATCGGCCTGAACCTGGCCCACATCCCGGTCAAGAACATGGCGCCCACCGGCTTCGATGCCTGGATGCAGGCCATCACCTTCGTCAGCGTGGCCCTGGTGGCCGTGTTCACCAAGGGCATGGTCCAGCGCCTGCTGATCCTGATGGGCCTGATCGTCGCCAGCATCATCTACGCGGTGCTGACCAACGGTCTGGGCATGGGCAAGCCGCTGGACCTGTCCGGCATTGCCAATGCCGCCTGGTTCGGCATGCCCAACTTCAGCAGCCCGGTGTTCACCGGCAACGCAATGCTGCTGATCGCACCGGTCGCGATCATTCTGGTGGCCGAGAATCTGGGGCACATCAAGGCCGTGACCGCCATGACCGGCAAGAACCTGGACCAGTACATGGGCCGCGCCTTCATGGGCGACGGCGTCGCCACCATCGTGGCCGGCAGCGCCGGTGGCACCGGTGTCACCACCTACGCCGAGAACATCGGCGTCATGGCCGCGACCAAGATCTACTCGACCGCCATCTTCGTGGTCGCCGGGGTCATGGCCATCCTGCTGGGCTTCAGCCCCAAGTTCGGCGCCCTGATCCAGGCCATCCCGCTGGCCGTCATGGGCGGGGTGTCCATCGTGGTGTTCGGCCTGATCGCGGTGGCCGGCGCCAAGATCTGGGTCGACAACAAGGTCGACTTCTCGGACAACAAGAACCTGCTGGTCGCCGCCATCACCCTGGTGCTGGGCACCGGTGACTTCACACTGAAGTTTGGTGATTTCGCGCTGGGTGGCATCGGTACTGCTACTTTTGGCGCCATCCTGTTGTGGGCTCTGCTGAGCCGCAAGTCCTGACGCCATCGCATCCTGACCGGCCAGCCCGTCCCGCCCCGCGGTGACGGGCTTTTTTTATGGCCCCTTGCAAAGAACGCGCTCCCCGCCGCAGGCCGTGAAATGATGGGCAAATGCCGTGCTCGCGGGATGTTGCAGGCCGCCAATTCCCGCTAACATGGATGCCCGACCGATTTGCCCACGCAGCTGAATTTATGGAATCTGGCATGTCCTCCAGCAACGACGACCTTGGCCGCTACCTGTCCATGATGGTGGCGCAGGGCGCCTCGGACCTGTTCATCTCGGCCGGCAGCGCCATTGCGCTGAAGATCCAGGGCGTGGTCCGCCGCATCGATGAGCCGCCGCTGGATCCGGTGCAGACCCAGCGCCTGGCCTACTCCGTCATGCGGGAATCCCAGATCCGCGAGTTCGAAGCCAACCTCGAGTGCGATCTGGCCATCGCGCTGCCCGGCATGGGACGCTTTCGGGTCAACGTCTTCCGCCAGCGGGGCGATGTGGCCGTGGTGATCCGCCATGTCAGCGGCAAGATCCCGTCCATCGAAACGCTCAAGCTGCCGCCCATCCTCAAGAAGCTGGCCATGCTCAAGCGCGGGCTGATCCTGGTGGTGGGCGCGGCGGGCTCCGGCAAATCCACCACCCTGGCATCCATGCTGGACCACCGCAACCGCAGCGCGGCCGGCCACATCCTGACCGTGGAAGACCCGATGGAGTTCGAGCACAGCCACGGCATGTCCATCATCGACCAGCGCGAGGTGGGCCTGGACACCAAGTCGTTCGACGAGGCCCTGCGCCATGCCATGCGCGAAGCCCCCGACGTCATCATGATCGGCGAGATCCGCGACCTGGCCACCATGCAGCACGCCCTCGCCTACGCCGAGACCGGTCACCTGTGCGTCTCGACCCTGCACGCCAACAACGCCAACCAGGCGATCCAGCGCATCCTCAACTTCTTCCCGGAAACCGCGCACAAGCAGGTGCTGATGGACCTGTCGCTCAACCTCAAGGGCGTGGTGGGCCAGCGCCTGATCCGCAGCACGGCCGGCCCGCTGGTGCCGGCGGTGGAGGTGATGCTGCTGTCGTCCTACGTGGCCGATCTGATCCAAAAGGGCCAGACCGACGACATCAAGGACGCGATGGCCAAGAGCAACGAGATGGGCATGTGCACCTTCGACCAGTCGCTCTACGACCTGTACCTGCGCGGCGACCTGACGGCCGAACAGGCCGTGGAGTACGCCGACTCCCGCACCGACCTGTCGCTGCGCATCCGCCTGCACAGCCATCAGCGGCCCGACACCGGCGGGCTGCGGATGGCGGGCTGACGTCATTACCGCCGGCGGAACCCCATCGTCAGGTCCGCTTCATCGGGGAAGCCATCGCCCCCCACCCGTGCGCGATCACCGAAATACAAGGTGCCGCCGCCAAGAAGCATCAGGTAGTTTCTGGCAGGCAGCGGCGATGAGGTCACGTCGGATCCTCCGCTGTAGTCGCTGAATGTCATCGACACCTTGACCGCCTCGCCTGCCGAGGTCTTCTTGGTGCCCATGGCAGCACCTGCAAAGTCCGACCCCACGCTGGAGGCGGGACTGCCACTGCATGCGGTGTTGTTGTAGGACACCGTCACGCGATCACCGCGAACTTCGGAGCGATCGCCCCCGACGATACCGTTGATGCGCCAGACAGTCGTCAGGGAACTGGTGTTGTTGACGGTGACACACGGACTGAGCCACAGGCCGTGGTAGGGCGTCAGGTCGGGCCCGTCATCGCCGCCACCGCCGCATGCACCAAGGACAGACAGGGCGGCGACAGCCGACATAAGACGCAGTTTCATGGGGTATTTCCTCCTGGAATGAATATGGAAACAGGCCGGTTTTCAGGCTGCCGGCCAGGTCAGCACACGCGATGCGTCGGTGGGGGTGGGCGCCAGTTGATGCACCACCTGGCCCTTGAACACCTTTTCACGAAGCTCTTGCATCAGCTTGGGCACGCCACCAAAGGGCGCCACCACATCGATCAGCCAGATCTGGTCGCCGCTTTGCCAGTCCTGGTAGGTCAGCTGGTGCGGCGGCAGCCGATAGCGTTGGGCAGCCTCATTCGACATGCGCGCCCAGGACACATATGCCAGCGGCGTGTCGCCGCGCATGTAGAGCTTGGCCTGCTCCTGCATCAAGGCCGGCACCACGCGCCACTCCAGCTCGCTGATCAGCGTATGGCGTGTGTGCGTCTGCTGCATCATCAGCCAGACCACCGGCCCCAGGGTCGGCAGCTTCTGGAACATCTGATGCGCCTGATCCTTGGCAAAGGCCAGAATCTCCTGCGCTTGCTCCGGGGTCATGGAGGTGGGTGCTTCCTGCTTCATTGCTGCTCCTGAAAGTTCTCGAAAGTGTCGGCGGCCACATCCGTACCCTTGGCATGCAACCACCCATTGATCGTGGCAACGGATTCCGATCCCAATTGCCCGGCTGCCGCATGCAACCTGATCCAGTGCATGAGCACATCGGCCCGGGCCCGTGCCAGATCGCGCTGGACATTGGCATACTGGCTTTGCGCATTGAGCACATCCAGGTTGATGCGGGTACCGATGCGGTAGCCCACCTGGCTGGCCTCCAGCGCTTTCAGGCTGGAGGTGCGCGCCGACAACAGTGCCTGAATCTGGGCCCGACCGCTGAGCAGCCCGGCATAGGCCTGACGCACCGCCGTGCTGGCCTGACCGAGGGCAAGATCCACCTCGGCCTGTGCACGTGCCAGCGACGCCGCCGATTCGCGCAACTGGTAGTACGACCTGCCCCCCTCAAAGATCGGCCAGTTCAGGGAAAGCACCGCCTGCGTGGTCCGGTTGCGATAAGGCACATCCGTGGGGGCGGTGATGCTGCCGGTGCTGCGGTCGGTGCCCTTGCGCAGCGTCAGATCGACCGTCGGCAGCAGGCCCGCACGGTATCGATCCTGCTCCCGCTCGGCCGCCTGCAACGCAGCCTGTGCCATCAGCACCTCCGGTTGCGCCTGCCGGGCCAGGTCCAGCCACTGGCGCAACGGAGCCAGATCGTCCAAAGGCGACAGCGCATCCTCTCTCAAGCCGTGCAGCGCCGTGGGCACCTGCCCGGTCAATCGCTGCAACTCGGTCACACGTGTGCGCAATTCGTTGTTCGCAGCGATGGCCTGGGCCTGCCCCAGATCGCGCTGCGCCTGCGCCTCATGCACATCCGAAATCGTGGTGGTGCCGACCTTGTAGTTGCGCTGGGCCAGATCCAGCTGGGCGTCATACGCCTTGAGCTGAGCGGCGCTCAGCCGCACATTCTCCTGCGCCAGCCAGGCATCCAGGTAGGCCTGCACCAGACGCACGCTCAGCTGCTGCCGGGCGGCTTCATACTGGGCCAGCGCCTGCGCCTCCTGGGCATGGGCCTGCCGCAGGGCCATCCATTGCTCGGGGCGGATCAGGCCCTGTGTCAGCTCAAGGCCGCGCGTGCGCGCCTGCACGTCCTTCGGCACCGGATCCTCATCGGCAAAGTACAACGTCCCTTTCTGGTCGTTGCGCGTCGCGGTGTAGGTCAACTGCGGCAGCAGGGCCGCGCGGGCCTGCCCGGGGCGCTGCCGGGCCGCGTCCAGCGCATGGCGCGCGGCCAGCCACTGCGGATCGTGAGCCAGCGCAGCCTCATGAAAGGTTTGCAGGTCCTGAGCCCAGACGCCGGCCGACAGGGTCAGCGCGGTCAACGACATCACGACGGGGGCACACACAAGCCGACGCTGCCACCCAGATTGGAATTGCGGTCGTCTCATCACCGCTCCCTCAGGCTTTCTTCCTTGTAGCGCAGCAGCGGCGCCATGAAGTACTCGGCCATGCGCCGCTCCCCGATCCGGATGTCCGAGGTCACGCTCATGCCTGCGGTAATCTGACCCCGCTTGCCGCGAACCACATTGGGGGTCTCGCTCTGGAGCAGACGGATGCGCACCGGATACACCGGACCCAGCCGCTCGTCGACGACGGCATCGGTGCCCACCCACTGCACCTCGCCCTCGATGTAGCCATAGCGCGTGAAATCGAAGGTCTCGATCTTGTTGATCACCCGCTGACCCACACGCACATGCCCGATGTCGCGGTTGAGCACCTTGGCCTCCACCTCCAGGCCCTCGCTGGCCGGCACAATGGTCATCAGCACCTGCGCCTGGGTCACCACACCCCCCTCAGTGAAGACAGTCAGCTGCTGCACCACCCCGTCAATCGGCGCGCGCAGCACCTGCAGTTGCGTGCGCTGCTGTGCCTTGGTCAGCTCTTTCTCTGTCGCATCCCTGCGCTTGGTGGCGTCTGCCAGTTCGGTCGTCACCCTGGAGCGGAACTCGGCCTGCGCCAGCGCCTTCTGCTGCAAGGCCGCGTCAATGCCTGCCGACGCCTCGGCCAGGCGCTGGGTCTGCACCGCCACCTCTTTTTCCTGATTGGCCAGCTCCAGCTGGGTGTCAATCAGCGCCAGCTCTGCGATGTGACCCGTCTGCGCCAGCTCCTGGCGCATGGCATGGCGCTTTCTGACCAGTTCCAGGCTGGCGCGCAACTGCCGCAGGTTGACCGAGATGGCCTCGCGGTCGGCCTGTCGCTTGGTCACATCGGCGTCCAGTGCTGCCAGGCGGCTGCGGAACTCGGCCAGACGGTTCTCCAGAATGGCCTGCTGGTTGTCCAGCACCTCATCGGGCACGTCCTCATCCACCTCCACGAAGCGCTTGCCCTCCAGCAGGGCCTGCAAGCGATCGACTTCGGCACGCACCTCGGCAAACTCGCGTGCCAACCGCTCGGTGTCGGCCTGGCTGGTGGTCGGGTCCAGTTCCACCAGCACATCGCCGGCCTTCACGGCCTGGCCGTCACGCACGTGGATGCGTTTGACCACACCGGCCTCCAGAGGCTGCACCACCTTGCTGCGGCCAGGGGTCATCACCTGCCCCTGGCTGCTGACCACCACATCCATGTGGGCCAGGTAGGCATAGGCACCGGCAGCCACCCCCATCAGGCACAGACTCACGGTCACCATGCGCGCCCACAGGCGCGGCGGCCGATGCTGCATGGCAATGGCGGCCGGACTGAAATCCGCCCAGGCCGCGGGGGCGCGCGCGTCTTGCATCTTCTGCGGCTCAGCCATGGCTCACCTCCTGCTCTGCGGCCTTCTTCAGGGTGGTCTCCAGCACCTGGTGTGCCTGGTACAACGCGTGGTAGCGGCCGTGCGAGGCCATCAGGCTGGCGTGGCTGCCCTGCTCGATCAGGCGCCCGTTCTCGAACACCAGAATCCGGTTGGCCATGCGCAGCGTCGGCAGGCGGTGCGCCACGATGAACACCGTGCGCCCCACCGTGATCTCGGCCATGTTGTCGTGCACCACCCGCTCGCTCTCATAGTCCAGGGCCGCCGTGGCTTCGTCCAGCAGCAGAATGCGTGGATCGGTGGCCAGTGCCCGGGCAATGGCCAGGCGGGCCCGCTGCCCACCGCTCAGGCGCCCACCCCGCTCGCCGATCACCGTGTCATAGCCCTCAGGCAGCGCCAAAATGAACTCGTGCGCGCCGGCCAGCTGCGCCGCCCTCATGATGTCCTCCATCGGCATGTGCGGGTTGGCCAGCGCAATGTTCTCGCGCACCGTCCGGTTGAACAGCACACTGTCCTGCGAAACCACGCCCATCTGGCGACGCAGCCAACCGGCATCGAGCAGGTTCAGATCCATCCCGTCAATCAGGATGCGGCCCTGCTGCGGCGTGTACAGGCGCTGCAGCAGGCGCAGCAAGGTGGTCTTGCCCGCACCGGAGACACCCACGATGCCGATCACCTCGCCCGGCTTGACCTCAAAGCTCACATCGACCAGCACCTCCTGGCCATTGGGCTGGTAGCGAAACCCCACATGATCGAACTTCACCGCCCCCTGCACGGCCGGAGGCACCGCGCGCTGGGCCTGAAAGCCCGGCTCGGCCGGCGCGTCCATGATCTCGCCCAGGCGCTTGATGGACACCTTCATCTGCGTGAACTCCTGCCACAGCGAGGCCAGCTTGAGAATCGGTGCGTTGACACGGCCGCTGAGCATGTTGAAGGCAATCAGTCCGCCCACCGTCAAGTCCCCGTCGATCACCGCCCGCGCACCGAACCACAACAGCAGCACCGTCAGCACCTTGCTGGCAAAGCCGATGAACTGGTTGGTGGCATTGCCCATGTGCCCCGCCGCAAAGGCGCTGTGCACATACTCGCCCAGGCGCCGCTCCCACTGGCGCTGCCACTGCGGCTCCACCGCCTGGCCCTTGAGCGTCTCCATGCTGGTGACCGTCTCCACCAGAAAGGCCTGGTTTTCCGCACCCAGGGCAAACTTGTCCTCCAGGTTCTTGCGCAGCAGGGGCGTCACCACCCAGGACGCAGCAAAGAACACCGGCAGCGCAGCCAGCACAATGCCGGTGAGCATCGGGCTGTAATAGAACATCACCGCCAGATACACCACCACAAAGAACAGGTCGATCCAGCTGGTCAGGGCCTGCCCGGTCAGAAAATGCCGCGCGTTGTCCAGCTCGCGCACCCGTGCCACGGTGTCACCGGCGCGCCGGCTTTCAAAGTAGCTCATGGGCAGGCGCATCAGGTGCCTGAACAGCTGCGTGCCCAATTCCACATCCAGGCGGCTGGTGGTGTGGCTGAACAGGTAGTGGCGCATGCCGCTGAGCACCACCTCAAACACCGCCAGTGCCGCCAGCGCCAGCGCCAGCACATCCAGGGTCGACAGGCTCTGGTGCGTCAGCACCTTATCGATGACCACCTGAAACACCAGAGGCGTCATCAGCGCGAACACCTGCACGAACAACGAGGCCAGCAGCACCTCGCCCAGCAGGGTGCGGTACTTCTTCATGGCCTTGATGAACCAGCCCACGCCAAACTTCTCCTGCACCCCCTGCACCTGCGGGTCAGACGCCAGTCTGCGGTGGGCATCAATCCACTGCCCGTCCCACAGCGACTCGAACTGCTCGCGGCTCAGGCGCTGCGCGGCCTGCTCGCCCTGACGCTGCACCACCGCGCCAGCATCGTCAAACCCGCCGGCCACCGCCAGTGCCCCGTTGCGCAGGCAAACCACCACGGGCTGGCGCAGCCTGGCCAGTGCCGGCCAGCGCCCTTTGACCACCTTGGCCTCAAAGCCCAGCTCCTGCAACGCCTGGGTGAACTGCGCCAGGCCGAAGGGCTCGGCCGCGTCCAGCCAGCGATGGCGCAACTGGCCCGCATCCAGCGGCATGTCGTGCAGTTGCGCGTACAGGCGCAACAACTCAATGGCGGCCTGCGAGGCCGCGGTGTCGGCCGCCTGATCGGGGCCCGCCGCTTGGGGTTCTGACATCTCGTATCCCTCTGTGTGTTGATCTTGTGTTGCCTGCTCAAACCGCGGCGCGCTGGCGGGTCGGTTTGAAGTAGTTCTGCCCGCAGGTGCGGTAGCCAGCATGCGTCATGAAGCGGTCAAACCGCTCCATGTCGATGGCCACGCTCATGTTGATGTTGATTTCGTGCACCTGGCGGTTGACGGCCCAGCGCTCGAATGCCAACAGCAGCTTGGCCGCCGCACTGCTGCCCCGGTGGGGCGCCAGCACGTAAAAGAACTGGTCTTGTGCAATGAACGCCTGCGTGAAAAACAGCGGCAGTACATAGCCGCCCAGCATCCCCACCACACCCGCTGCGGCGCTCTCGGCCAGCAGAATGCACCGGCCCTTGGGGTCCTTGAGCGTCTCGGCAATCAGCGTGCGCAGCTGCTCTTCCTGCAAAGGAAAGTGTGCAAAACGTGACTCGGCATGCATGGCCCGGGCCATTTGCAGCAACACCGCCTCATCGCTGGCCTGTGCCAGTCGTATCTTCATGAAGTCTCTCCGCGGGCTAAGGTCAGGCAGGCACCGCCAGCAACTCGTCGGCGGTGTGGCCGGCGCTCGCCGTCGAGACGTCTGCCTTGACCTCCGGCACCGGGTCGGCCGAAGCCACCGCACCGCTGGACAGGCTCACGTCCTGGATGTCCACAAAAGCCAGGGGCTCGGTGGGCGCAGTCTGCGTCGTCAACATCTGGACAAAGGCACTGGCCTGCTGCTCGATGGTGGGCGTCGGTGGCACCGAGGCATCGGCCGTGCCTGATGGCGTGACCAGGTCGGTCTCCGTTGAAACCTCCGCCAACTCCTGTGCTGT
>JAJPEW010000136.1 GCA_021166755.1 Hydrogenophaga sp.
GTGCTGGGCGTGCCGCTGTACCTTCAGATGGCGCGCTGGCTGAACCCCGGAGCCTGACCATGGACAAGCACGCCCGCACTCTGCTGGTGATCATCGCCGAAGCGGCGCTGGAAAAGCGCCTGGTGGCCGACAGCCAGCGCCTGGGCGCCCAGGGTTACACCGTGCACGATGTGCGCGGCGGCAGCCGCCTGTCGGTGCGCGAGGCCCTCTGGGAGGCCGACCGAAGCATCGAGATGAAGGTGATCGCCAGCCCGGAGGTGGCCGATGCCATTGCCCGTCATGTGATGGGCAGCTACGCGCCCCACTACGGGCTGACGCTGTACTTTGCCGACGTGGATGTCATCCGGCCGGAGAAATTCTGAAGACGCGGTCTTCGCGCGTCATTTCCGAGAGCATGAAAAAACCCCCGGGGCAGGGCCTGCGGGGGTTTTGTCTGTCGGCCCCTTGGGGCCGAAAGCGTTGATCAGTAGCCGCCGCGGCCACCGCCGCCGTCACGACGACCGCCGCCGCCGTAGGGGCTGCGGAAACCGCCGTCGTTGCCACCGCCAAAGCCGCCTTCACGACGGCCACCGCCGAAGCCACCACCGCCGGTGCGGGGGGGACGCGGCTCCATGGGACGGGCTTCGTTGACCACCAGGCTGCGACCGCCCAGCGACTGGCCGTTCATGCCCTGGATGGCCGACTGGGCTTCTGCATCGCTGCCCATTTCGACGAAACCGAAGCCCTTGGAACGGCCGGTGTCGCGCTCCATCATGACCTTGGCGCTGTTGACGGCACCGAAGGCAGAGAAGGCTTGTTGCAGATCGTCGTCGCGCACGGTGTAAGGCAGGTTGCCGACGTACAGTTTGTTGCCCATGGTTGGGACTCCTAAGAACACACAGAGAAATAGCGATGGAGCCCCGTCGTCAGCACACAAGAACCTGTAGCACGCGAAACCTACCAATCACTGAACATGCAGGTGCCTCGGGCACCCGCCGGACCATTATGCGCGCAAAGCCAGCCGGGTAGTGACAATTTTGACGATGGCCCTGATCGCCCGGGGTGGCGATGCGGTTTCGCAACACCGGCAACCGGGTGGCGACGCCTCAATCCGGTGCGCGACGCCGGTAGATCAGGTGGTAGGTCAGCCCGACCAGCACGCTGCCGCCCAACAGGTTGCCGGCAATCACCGGTAGCAGGTTCAGACCCAGCCCGGCCCAGGTGACCGGGTGCGCCGCCAGGGCCGGGTCCGAGGCCTGGACCATCATGGCCAGCGGGAAGAAGTACATGTTGGCGATGCTGTGCTCGAAACCGGCGGCCACGAAGGTGGCCACCGGAGGGACGATGGCCACCGCCTTGTCGATGACACTGCGCCCGGCCATGGCCATCCACACGGCCAGGCAGACCAGCACGTTGCACAGCACGCCCCGGAACAGCGCTTCCTGCCAGGGCAGGGCCTGTTTGGCCAGCGCCACCTTGACCACCTGCTGGGCCACCGCACCGCCGTGGGCGCCGGTGTGGCCGCTGAGGTAGACCAGCACCGCCAGCCCGGCGGCCCCCACGAAGTTGGCCGCGCACACCAGCACCCAGTTGCGCAGAACCTCCCGCGTGCCGATCTGCCCATCGGCCCAGGCCAGGGCCAGCAGGTTGTTGCCGGTGAACAGCTCGGCGCCGGCCACCACCACGAGCAGCAGGCCAATGGAAAACACCAGGCCACCCAACCATTGCGAAGTGGCAAAACCCAGCGACGCATCGGCCTTGACCAGCAGGAAGGCCAGCGAGCCCAGGCCGATGAAGGCCCCGGCCAGGACGCCCAGCATCAGCAGGGGCAGCGTGGCCATGCGCGCCTTGGCCACACCGACGGTCTCGATGCGCTGTGCGATCTCGCGCGGGGCGTAGGCGTCGGAGCCAAACAGGTCGGACATGGCAGTCTCCCGGCCCGTGACAGGGGCCGACCGATGGATTTATACTGCTCCCAGCGCCGATTTGTTCCGGATTGCGGGCGCTTTAGAAATGCCGCTAAAGGGGAGATGCCCGGTCTGCCTCTTGGCGGAGCCGGGTTTTCTGTTTTCTGGAGCCCCGCGCGGCGGGGGAGTCCATCGTGATCGTCACGCCACAAACCTTTCGCTTCGACCAGCCGCTGCCGCTGCGCAGCGGCGCGACGCTGCCGGCCTATGAGCTCAAGGTCGAGACCTACGGCAAGCTCAACGCCGACAAGTCCAACGCGGTGCTGATCTGCCATGCCCTGAACGCCAGCCACCATGTGGCGGGTTACCACGCCGACGAGCACGGCCAGCCGATCGCGCGCAGCGAGGGCTGGTGGCACAACATGATCGGGCCAGGCAAGGCGGTGGACACCAACCGCTGGTTTGTCATTGGCGTCAACAACCTGGGGTCGTGCTTCGGCAGCACCGGCCCGACGCACACCAACCCCGCCACCGGCCAGCCCTGGGGCGCCGACTTTCCGGTGGTGACGGTGGAGGACTGGGTCAACGCGCAGGCCCGTCTGCTCGACGCCCTGGGCATCGGCCAGCTGGCGGCCGTCATGGGTGGCAGCCTGGGCGGGATGCAGACCCTGAGCTGGACCTTGCAGTACCCGGAGCGCGTGCGCCATGCGGTGGTGGTGGCCAGCGCACCCAACCTCACCGCCGAGAACATCGCCTTCAACGAGGTGGCACGCCGCGCCATCGTGACCGACCCGGACTTCCACGGCGGCCACTACCTGCGCGAGGGTACCCTGCCTCGCCGGGGGCTGCGCATCGCGCGCATGATCGGTCACATCACCTACCTGAGCGACGATGTGATGAATGAAAAATTCGGTCGTTCGTTGCGTCCGGCCGATGGTGAAGACCCGGCGGCTGTGGCCGAGCTGGCCTACAGGTATTCCACTCAAGAGGTGGAGTTCCAGATCGAGAGCTACTTGCGCTACCAGGGCGACAAGTTCAGCGAGTACTTCGACGCCAACACCTACCTGCTGATCACGCGCGCGTTGGACTACTTCGACCCGGCGCGCGAGTACGACGGCAACCTGAGTGCCGCGCTGGCGCGGGCCACGGCCAAGTTCCTGCTGGTGAGTTTCACGACCGACTGGCGTTTCTCGCCGGCGCGCAGCCGCGAGATCGTCAAGGCGCTGCTGGACAACGGCCGCGACGTGAGCTACGCCGAGATCGATGCGCCGCACGGTCACGATGCCTTCCTGCTGGACGACGCGCGCTATCACGCGGCGGTGCGCTCGTACTTCGAGCAGACGGTGGCGCGGTCGGTGAAGATGGAGGTGGCCCATGGCTGAGCACAGCGTGATGGAGAGCATCGCTCGCCTGGTGCCGCCCGGCTCGCGGGTGTTGGACCTGGGTTGCGGCGACGGTGCGATGCTGGAGCACCTGCAGAAGACGCGGCAGTGCAGCGGCTACGGGGTGGAGATCGACGACGCCAAGGTGCAGGCCTGCCTGCGCCGGGGCGTCAATGTGCTGCAGCTGAACCTGGAAGAAGGTCTGACCATGTTCGGCGACGATGCCTTCGACGTGGTGCTGCAGATCGACACCCTGCAGCACCTGCGCAATGCCGAAACCATGCTGCGTGAGACGGCGCGCGTCGGGCGCATTGGCATCGTGGCCTTTCCGAACTTTGCCCACTGGCCCAACCGGTTGGACGTGTTGCGCGGCCGGATGCCAGTGACCAAGCGCCTGCCGTACCAGTGGTACGACACGCCGAACATCCGCGTGGGTACCTACGCCGACTTCGAGGTGCTGGCGCGCAGCTGCGGCCTGCGGGTGGAGGACAGCTTCGGCCTGCACGAAGGGCAGGAGGTGCGCACCCTGCCGAACCTGATGGCCAGCACGGCCGTCTTCAAGCTGAGCAACTGAGGGCGCTCAGCGCCCTGTTTCTCGTTCGGCGTCGGCGGCGAAATCGCCGTTGTCCAGGCCACCCGGTGTCCAGAACGGATAGACCTGGGCAAAGGTGGCACGGATCTCCTCCAGCGGCAGATCGTCGAAGCTGCCGCGCTCGTTCACGTATTCCATGTGCTGGTTGCCCGCCCGGTCAAACGGGTGGTAGAGCGAGTCGTGGATGCCGTCGAATTCCAGCGGCAGCAGGCCGAACTTCTCGCACAGCGACAGGTTGAAGGCGGGCGTGGCCTTGCGCCAGGCCCCGTCGATGCACAGCTCGGTGTACCCGTGCCAGACGAAGACGTCGGTCTTCATGGTCTCGCGCAGCTTCTCCGTAGACATGTGGTTGCGCACGTCGGCAAAGCCCAGCCGCGCGGGGATGCCGGCCGCCCGGGCCACGGCCGCGAGCACGACCGCCTTGGGCACGCACCAGCCGTATCCCTGTTGCAGTGCGGTGCTGGCGGTCATGCCTTTGGACGAAAGGTCGATGCGGTAGGGGTCGTAGCGCAGGCCATCGCGCACCGCGAGGTACAGGGAGACGGCACGTTCACGGTCAGTGCTGCCATGGGCATGTGCCCGGGCGAGGGCCAAGACGGCGGGGTGGTCCGCGTCAATGCAGGGGGTGGCGGTCAGCCAGGGGCTGGAGATGGATGGAGAGGGCATGCCTTCACCGTAGCAGAGCCGCTGGCGGCTTGTCCATCGTCTGCGTGACCATCTCCGCTGGTCGTCGATATTGATAAAAATGGCAAAACAAGGTGTATCCGTGACTTATGTCGCTTCAGCTTGGGCGCAGACTGCCGACAACACTGGCAAACCCTGCGAGCCAAAGCATCAAGGTGGGCAACGTCAACGCACACCTTGGCGTACATCCAGTCGCCGATGTCGTCCGGGGATTAGAAGCAATCAAGCAATTCCACCCGGAAGACAGAAACTATGAAAACGACCAACGGATTTGGCATTGCCCGGCGCTTGCTGGCGGTCAGCGGCGTCATCTCGCTGGCGCTGGCGGCCCTGGCCGTGGTCTCCTACATCAGCCTGCATGCTGCCTCGGACCTGGCCAACTTCACCGAAAAGAACCGCGTACCCCAGTTGCAGGCGATGTCGGAGTTGGAACTGACTGTGACCCAGGTGTCCCTGCAGATCCGCCATGCCATCCTGGCCCGCAATCCTCAGGAACTGCAAGGCACCTTGCAATACATCGCGGACAAGCGCAAGCACATGGATCAGGTGATGGCTGCTTTTGAGCAGCGCTTGTTTTCACCCGAGGGCAAGGCGCATTTCAAGACCTTGCCGCCCATGTTGGCCGAGTTCTGGAAGGTGGGGGAGGCCAACATCGCGCTGATCCAGTCCGGGCAGAAGGAGGAGGCGTTTGCGTTTCTGGTGGATCGCACCATCCCCGCCCGAAACGTCCTGCTGGATGCGATTCACAAAGGTGCAGAGGTGCAAAAGACGGGTCTGGAAGCCGACATCGGCAAGATCGAGGCGAGCATCAACCGCTCAGCCGCGTTGCTGGTGGCGGCCGTGCTGGTGATCGCGGCCCTGCTCCTGTCCTTTTCGGTGTGGGTGGGCGCCCAATTGCGCCGGCGTGTGGCGCTGGCCCAGGCGGTGACCGAGAGGGTGCGCGACGGCGACCTGACCCAGCCGGTGCAGGACGATGCCCGGGACGAACTCACGCCGCTGCTGGCTGCCCTGAACGAGATGCAGGGTTCGCTGACACGGGTGGTGAGCACGGTGCGCCAAGGTGCCGAAGGCGTGGCCACCGCCAGCTCGCAGATCGCCCAGGGCAATCAGGACCTGTCCAGCCGGACCGAGCAGCAGGCCAGCGCGCTGGAGGAGACTTCGGCTTCCATGGAGGAAATGGGCTCGACCGCCCAGCAGAACGCCGACAACGCCCGGGCGGCCAGTCAGCTGGCGGCCAGTGCCAGCCAGGTCGCTGTTCAGGGTGGCCAGGTGGTCGGTCAGGTCGTGGACACCATGCGCGAGATCAACGCCAGCAGCCGCAAGATCAGCGACATCATCGGGGTGATCGACGGCATTGCTTTTCAGACCAACATCCTGGCGCTGAACGCCGCGGTGGAAGCGGCACGCGCCGGTGAGCAGGGCCGGGGCTTTGCGGTGGTCGCGGGTGAGGTGCGCAACCTGGCGCAGCGCAGCGCCGAGGCGGCCAAGGAGATCAAAGGCCTGATCGGCGCCAGCGTCGAGCGGGTGGAGCAAGGCACCGCCCTGGTGGACCAGGCTGGCAGCACCATGCAGGAAATCGTCCAATCCATCCAGCGGGTGACCGATATCGTGGGAGAGATCAGCAGCGCCAGCCTCGAGCAGAACGCCGGGGTGCAGCAGGTCAGCGAAGCCGTGAGCAACATGGACCAGGCCACCCAGCAAAACGCAGCGCTGGTGGAGGAAAGTGCCTCGGCAGCGGCGTCCCTGCAACATCAGGCCGATCAGCTGGTCAAGGCTGTCTCGGTGTTCAGACTCAAGAACTGACGGATCCGGTCGAAACCCGGTAAGACGGCAGAGCAATCTTTTTCATCAGGAACGAGCATGGACATGACCCAGGAAGCCCGCCAGCTGGCGGCGCAACAGAGCGCGCGAGCAAGCGCAGCATCCAGCCAAGGCAAAGCGGAATACCTGACCTTCCGTCTGGGTGCCGAGGAATACGGCATTGACATCCTGCGGGTGCAGGAGATCCGCTCGTACGAAGAGCCCACGCGCATTGCCAATGCACCGTCCTTCATCAAGGGTGTGGTGAACCTGCGCGGGGTGATCGTGCCGGTGGTGGATCTGCGCATCAAGCTCAACTGCGAGAAGGTGGAA
>JAJPEW010000148.1 GCA_021166755.1 Hydrogenophaga sp.
CATGCACCTGCTGCCCGAGGCCTTCGAGAGCGAGGCCAGTGCGCATGAGCTGTTTGCCCTGCTGCTGGCCGGGCTGGTGTTCTTCTTTCTGCTCGACAAGGCCGAACTGTGGCACCACGGCCACGAGCACCACCACGGGGACAGTGCGCACGAAGGTCACGAGCACCACCACCACCATCATCACCACGAGCAGGGCGCCCATGCGCACCGTCACGGGCACGCCCATGCGCATGAGAAGCGGTCGGGGGGCTGGGCGGTGCTGGCGGGCGACAGCGTTCACGCGTTCGGTGATGGCATCCTGATCGCCTCGGCCTTTGTCGCCGACATCCAGCTGGGGGTGGTCGCCGCCCTGGCCGTGCTGGCGCACGAGGTGCCCCACCACATGGGCGATCTTGTGGTTTTGCAGCAAACCTCTGGCACCCGCCGTGCGGCGCTGGTCAAGGTGTCATTGGCGGGCACGGTCACCGCCCTTGGGGGGCTGGTGGGCTACTTCCTGCTGGGCAAATTGGCAGACTGGCTGCCTTACTTTCTCGTGGCCGCGTCCAGCAGCTTTGTCTACGTCGCGCTGGCCGACCTGATCCCCCAGTTGCAAAAGAGGCTCGGCCTGCGCGAGACGATGGCCCAGGTGCTCTGGCTGGCCGCGGGCATCGCGCTGGTGACCCTGGTCAGCGGCATCGCACACCGGCACTGATCCTGTCAGGTGCCGGTACCGCGCTCAGGTTTCCTGACCCGTGCCAAAGCAGAACCAGAACGTTGCTCCTTGACCCACTGCCGCCTCGGCGCGAATCTGGCCGCCGTGGCGTTCGATGATGCGGCGCACGGTGGCCAGACCGATGCCCGATCCCTCGAATTCGTTGGCGCTGTGCAGCCGGTTGAAAGGCTTGAACAGCCGGTCGGCTCTCGCCATGTCGAAACCGGCGCCGTTGTCCCGGATGAAGAACACGGGTGGCACCGACCCGGCTGACTTGTCCTGACCGATCTCGATGCGGGCCTGCGGCTGCTGGCGCGAGTACTTCCACGCGTTGCCGATCAGGTTTTCCAGCACGATCTGTGCCATCCTCGGGTCGCAATTGGCTTTTAGACCTGGTTCGATCGTGACCTGCACCTCCCGCGTCGGATCGCGATGGCGCTCCTGGCGCAGCACGCCATCGGCCAGGTCGCTCAGGTCGACCTCCATCCGCTGCAACTGCCCCTGGCTCACCCTCGCGAGCGCGAGCAGATCGGCAATCAGGCTGTTCATGCGGGTCACCGCCGTCATCACCCGCCGGATCAGGTCTTCGTCCTCCGGTGTGGTGCGCCCGGTCATCTGCTCCTGCAGCAGGTGCATGAAACCGTCGATGGAACGCAGAGGGGACATCAGGTCGTGGGAGACGGAGTAGGCGAAGGCGTCGAGTTCGCGATTCAGGTACTGCAGCTGCTCGGTCCTGGCCTGCACGCGCTGCTCCAGCGTCTCCTGCAGTTGCAGGATCTCGCGGTCTCTTCGCAGCCGGACCAGTTCCGCATTGCAGCGGCTGGCAAAGATGGTCAGCAGGGCCCGCATGGCCGGCTCCTGGGGGTGATCTGCAGGCCACACGGCCGCAATCAGCCCGATGGCGGTGCCATCGGGATCGCGCAGCGCCATCCCGGCAATCATCTGGATCTGGTCAGGGTCGAACGGGGGTGTGCTCTGCAGGACCTGGCGGCTGGGCGTGTCGATCACCAGCAGCTCGTCACTCGCCAGCAACCGGGTGTAGGTGCTGTGGGCGATCGGGACGTCCCGGTTGGGCTGCAGGCTGCCATCGGTGAGCAGCGCCAGGGTATCGATGCTGTGGTCACCGCGAAGTTCGCCAATGATGACTCCCGAGGCGGCCACCGCATCCGCCAGATGCTCGGCCAGCGACAGGAAGAAGGCCTGTCCCGTGGTGGGCGACACCCCTTCCGCCACCCTAAGCAGCATGGCTTCACGCCGCTTCTCCGCGCTCACGTTCATCGTGAAGGACAGGGCGCAAGGCTCACCATCCAGTTCGATGATTTCGGCCCAGATGCGGACGTCGACAACCTCCCCCTGCTTGGTGCGCATGCGGGTTTCGAAGTGCTGGAGCCGGCCGTCACGGCGCAGCGTGTTCACATAGTCTTGCCGGTCCGATTCGCTCAGCCAGACACCCACCTCCAGCGAGGTTTTCCTTCAAAGTCCGCCATCGGCCAGCCCAGCACGCGCTCATTGGCCGGATTGACCTCCATGAAACGGCCGTCCGACAGCCGTGTGATCGTCATGCCCAGAGGGCTGAAGTTGAAGGCCTTGGCAAACCGCTCTTTCGACTGCTCCAACTCGCGCCGCGACTTGAGCTCGGCGCTCACATCCATGACCATGGCAATGATCATGCGCTCGGTGTCCTGGGTCGCGATCTCGGCCCAGACCACGCAGTCGAACTCGCTGCCATCCTTGCGCACGCCTCGGGCGCGCTGGCCCTCCACCTTGCCCAGGGCATCCAGCGATGCCCGAAAGGCCAGCTGATCCTGCGCATCTGCCCACATGCGGGGAGGTCGCACCCCCACCAGGTCGTCACGCCCATACCCGAAGAGCGTCACAAACGCATCGTTGGCATCCAGGATTTCCAGGTTGGACATCGACTGCACGATGCAGGCCGCGGGGTTGTTCCGGAACAGCACGCGGAACCGGTGCTCGGTGTCCCGCAAACTGCCTTCGACCCGGCTCGCACGGTCCAGTGCGGCCAGCTGTGCCTGATAGGTCTGCTCCAGTCTGAATCGGCCATAGGTCACACTGACCACCAGGCAGCCCAGGACCGCCACGTGGGTCACCCAGGTGGCCCAGCTCACCTGGAGCCGGGCCGCCGGCAGCCAGCCCTGCTGCTCGGCAAAGGTCAGCACGGCCAGCACCGTCACGGCCACGAAGGCCACCGAGATCATGGCCCGCCGCGACAGGAACACGCCCGCGCCGACCACCGTGGCCAGCAGCACATTCACCGAGGCGCCCCGGATCGATCCTTGCGCTACCACACCTGCGGTGGAGAGCAGAAGCAAGCCATACACCAGCAAATGCGGCAGCCATCGCCGATGGCCGGTCAGGTACAGACCAAGCATGGCCAGTGCCATGGCCTCCAGCGCCAGGGCGACCCCCAGCAGATGGGTGCGGCCTTGCTGCAGGTAGATGCCCGTGATCACCAGGGGGCCCGCGATCGCCGTGGCCAGGATCAGGGCCAGCAGTGCTTTGTCGTGAACCTCGGCCAGCCCGCTTGGGGTGTCGGGCTCCGGGTGACGGTGCTTACGCGTCATGGCTGATGTCTTTCTGCGTCGGGGGTCGACGGCTTGGGTTCCAGGCTGAAACGGAATTCGGCCCCGTGATCTGGCTGCCCCGACCCGCTGATGTCGCCACCGTGTCGCTCAATGATCCGGTGCACGGTGGCCAGTCCGATACCGGTTCCCTCGAACCCGAAGCTGGGCATGTGCAAGCGCTGGAAGGGCTTGAACAGCTTGTCGGCGTACGCCATGTCGAAGCCGATGCCGTTGTCCCTGACGAAGAACCAGGCCGGGGCGTGCGCCGTGTCAACGGCCGGCCTCACCAGGCCCACCGTGATCTCGGCCACCGCCCGGTCGCGGGTGTACTTCACGGCGTTGCCCAGCAGGTTCTCCAGGACGATGCGCACCAGGCGGTGGTCGCATGACGCCCGCAGCTGCGGCTCGATCTGAAAGCGGATCTGCCGCTGCGGGTGCTGGGCGCTCAGCTGACGCGCGACTTCACTGCACAGACCGCTCAGATCCACCCATTCCCGCTGGAGCGGGCCCTGGCTGACCCTGGCCAGGGCCAGCATGTCGGCGATCAGGGTGCTCATCCGCCGGGTGGCAGCCAGCACCCGCGCCAGCATCTGTTCCTCGTCGGGACGGATCCGGTCCTTCAGGCTCTCGCCGAGGATCTGGGTGAAGCCGTCGATGGCCCGAAGCGGTGACTTCAGGTCGTGCGAGACAGAGTAGGCAAAGGCGTCCAGTTCCTGGTTGAGCTTGTGCAGCTCGGCGGTGCGCTCCCGCACGCGCCATTCCAGCTGGTCGTTGAACGTCCTGATCTCGCGGTCCCGCTGCATGCGCAACAGCTCGGCGTTGGTCCGGCTGGCAAAAATCGACAGCAACTGTGGCACGTCCGAGTCTGGCGCCAGCGTGCGGCGCCAGAACACCGAGATCATCCCGATGGGTCTGCGGTCCGCATCATGAAGACAGTGTCCCATGTAGGACTGGAAGCCGGATCGCTCAAGATCGGTGGCCTGCGGATAGCAGGCGGGCAGGCTGTCATGCACCACCAGCGTCTGACCACTTTGCATCACCTGTTCGCAAGGCGTTCCACGGATCTCGTGGGTCGATGGCACCCGGATTTCCCCGTCCATCCAGACCGCCAGGTCCTGCATCAGACCACCGTCCCCGAGCTCGGACACCCGCACACCATCGGCTTCGACCGCCTGCGCGAGATGGCGAACCATCACATGGAAGAAGGCATCGCTGTCCTGGCCAGCCATTCCCTCGGCGATCTCGCGCAGCAGGTGCTCCTTGTGTACCTGGCGGGTGACGTCGATGACGCAGGACAGGGCGCACGCCTCGCCATCAATGTCGATCTTCTCCGACCACAACCGCACGATGCGCTGGCGCCCGTCGGGCAATTGCAGCGTCCGCTCCCAGCCTCGAACATGCCCCTTCTCCAGCATCTCTCTGACATAGCTCTCTCGATCGGCTGCGTCCCGCCAGATGGTCAGGTTGGGGGTCTGTCCGCTGGCGCGGGCTTGCAGGGCCAGTTCGCCATGGTCATTGGGCTGGTTGAATTCCAGCACCTGCCCGTCAGACAGTCGCGTGATCCGCATGTTCAAGGGACTGAGCCGGAAGGCTTTGGCAAAACGTTCTTCCGATCGCCGCAGGCGCTCCAGCGCGCGACGCTGTTCGGTCACGTCGGACACGGTGGTGATGACCATGCGGTCGTCTTCGTCGGTGCCCATCTCGCTGGAGATCACCGCATCGAAGAAGTCTCCATTTCGACGTCGTCCCTGCACGGTGTGCATTTCGGCCCGGCGCTCCTTGAACAGACTCGCCAGATAGGCCTTGCGCTCGGACGGAACCCCCCACAGCATTTCGTCCGACTGGCCGACGATTTCGTCCTTGCGATAGCCGTAACAGCGCTCGAACGCCGGGTTGACATCCAGGATCAGGCCGTCATGCCCCGATTGGGCCAGCATGGGTGTCGGGCTGTTCTTGAAGATCCGGGCGAATCTTTCCAGGCTCCGATCCCGTTCGGCTTCCGAGCGTTGCCGCTGCTCCAGCGCCTGCCGCAGGCGGTGGGCGTTGCGTTCCAGCTGCCGTCGCGTGTGGTAGATGATCAGCGCGACCACACTCACGGTGGCCACCTGGGTGAGCCAGGTCTTGAGACCGACTTCCATGTCCGGCGCATGCATCCAGCCAGCGCGCTCGGCCACGGTCAGTGCGCCCAGGGCCGTGGCGGTGAAGATGACGCACCAGATCAGGGCCCGGCGGCCCAGCAGGATACCGGCGCCGGCAATGGCGCCGACGAAAAGGAAGCTGGACGATGTGCGTACCGATCCGAAGGCGATGACCGACAGCACGCCCAGGCACAGGACGGCCAGCACCATCCACAGGGCCACGTGCCGGATGTGTCCACGCCGCGTAAGTCCGTAGAAGAACCAGCTGTAGACCGCAAACAGCGCGGTGGCGGCGGTTTCCCACTGGTTGTGCGTGGTCAGGTACACCGGAGCCAGAAGCGCCGTCGCCGCCAACGCCATGGTCAGCGAGATGGCCTTGAGCATGCCCACCTGGCTGGTGAGACTGCTTTCATCGGCGAGGTTGTCCTTGTCGTCGGGATTCATGTTCGTGGCGCCACTTCCGCGGATGACGCGTATTCAGAACAAGATCGACCGTTGGCTGGAATACTTGAGCCTTCAGCCACGTGCAAAGACCGCCCCCGGGGTGTCGCACCATTCGCTCCAGCTCCCGGGAAACAGTGCAGTGATGCCCCAGCCAGCCACCGCCATCGCCAGCACATTCGGAATGGCGCTGACGCCACTGCCGCAGTGGTGGATCACGCCGGTGGGGTCCCGGTGTCCCAGCAGAGCCGAGAATTCCTGGTGCAGCAGTTCGGGGGATTTGAACCGGCCATCGGGCCCCAGGTTGTCGCCAAAGGGGCGGTTGAGCGCGCCGGGAATGTGGCCTGCCACCGGGTCCAGCGGCTCGGTCTCTCCCCGGTAGCGGGCCGGTGCGCGCGCGTCGATGATGGTCAGGCGCGGGCTGCCTACCGAAGCCCTGAGGTCCAGCGCGCCCACCACCGGGGCGCCAGGCAACGGACTGGCCTCAAAGTCACCCGGGACCTGCGCAGGCTGGGGGCCGGGTCCTGCCTCGGTGGGCAATCCTGCGGCTTGCCAGGCTTGCAGTCCACCATCGAGCACGGCCACCGCCTGGTGACCGCACCATTGCAGCATCCACCACAGGCGCCCGCAGTAATTGGCGCCCTGCCGGTCGTACACCACCACCTGCGTGCCCCGGTTGAGACCCAGTTTGCGCATCCGGAGGGCAAACGCTTCGCGCGAGGGCAGGGGGTGGCGCCCGCCGCTGGCACGAGGCTGGTCGGGTGACTTTTCGCTCAGCAGGCTGTCCAGATGGGCATGCCGGGCGCCTGGAATGTGGACGTCCTCGTACTGGCGGCTGCCAGCGCTGGCGTCGAACAGGTCGAAGCTGCAGTCGAACAGGGCCAAGGGCTGGCCATCGGCGATCAGCCGTTGCAGGGATGGGGCGTCAATGAGGGTGGTGTACATGGCACCATTTTGGACCAGCACCGGCAGAGATCGCGAGCCAACAGCCGGTCTTTGAGGACAAAGCCACAGGCCCGTGGCTTGAGCGACAACCGGCGGGCCGTCAGTGTTCCTCGCCAGGGGCGGTCGGAACGGCTCGGGAGCGCAGCACCGTGGCGGTGATCCCGCTGACGATGATCAGGCCCATTCCCAGCCACCCGATCAGGGGCAGCTGATCACCGAAGATCGTCAGGCTGTAGATGCCGGCAAACACGATGCCCGAATACTGCAGGTTGGCCACCACCAGCGTCGCCCCGCTGGCGTAGGCACGCGTCATGCACAGCTGGGCGATCACGGCCAGCAGGCCAATGGGCAGCAGCCACAGGGCGCTGGGCCAATGCCAGGGCGATGCCCCGGCAAACACCATGCCGGCCCCGCCGGCCAGCACCGCCGCCAGCGAAAAGTAGAAGACCGTGCGGCTCTCCGGCTCACCCACCTTGGACAGCGCCGCGACCTGCAGGTAGGCCAATGCCGCAAAAACCCCTGAGATCAAGCCCACCATGGCGCCCAGCACCTGATCCGGTGCCAGGGTCGGCCGCAGCATCATGGCGACCCCGGCAAACCCCGCCAGCACGGTCAGGAAAAGGGGGCCTTGCTGTCGCACCGGCGCGTTCTTGCCTTGCAGAAGAATCGCACCGCCAATCAGGAAGGCCGCGATCCAGACGCTGCTCATGTAGTTCAGCGTCATGGCGGTGGCCAGCGGCAGCACCGAGATGGCGTAGAACCAGGACACCAGCGAGATCACGCCCACTACGCTGCGCCACACATGCATCATGGGCACCTGGGTCCGCAGGGAAACACCGCGGACACGGGTGGCCACCAGCAGGAAGATCATGCCCACCGCGCCCCGGTAGGCCACGATCTCGAAACTGTTGAAGTGGGCCGACGCAAACTTGATGCACACCCCCATGGTGGCAAACAGCAGCGAGGCCAGCAGCATCCACAGCGCCTGCATCTCAACTCCTGTGCGTGCAGGCGATGCGGATCATCACTTCATCCGTGCCCGGTACCACTCATGGAAGTGCTGCATGCCGTCTTCCATGGGGCTCTGGTACGGGCCGACCTCGTTGTCGCCACGCGCCAGCAGGGCCTTGCGCCCGGCGTCCATGCGCTCGGCGATCTCGTCGTCCTCGATGCAGGTTTCCATGTAGGCGGCACGCTGGGCTTCGACAAACTCGCGCTCGAACGCCGCAATTTCTTCCGGGTAGTAGAACTCCACCATGTTCAGCGTCTTGTCCACGCTGATCGGGTGCAGGGTGGAAACCGTCAGCACGTGCGGGTACCACTCCACCATGATGTGGGGGTAGTAGGTCAACCAGATGGCGCCATGCTCCGGCAGCTGGCCATTGCGGTACTGCATGAGCTGCTGGTGCCAGCGCTGGTAGACCGGGCTGCCCGACTTGGACTGCAGGTTCTGCACACCGACGGTCTGCACCGAGTACTCGGGCTTGAACTCCCAGCGCAGGTCGCTGCAGGTCACGAAGTTGCCCAGACCTGGGTGGAACGGCTCGACGTGGTAGTCCTCAAGATAGACCTCGATGAAGGTCTTCCAGTTGTAGTTGCACTCGTGCAGTTCCACGTGGTCCAGCACCATGCCTTCAAAGTTGAGGGCGCTGCGCGGACCCATGCCAGCCAGATCGGTCTCGATGTCGCGGCCGTTGTCCTCGAACAGCATGCCGTTCCATTCGCGCAAGGCGTAGCGGTTGAGGTCCAGACAGGGATCCTGGGCGAAGTGGGGCGCGCCCAGCAGCGACCCCAGCTTGCTGCCTTGACCCCCGCTGTAGGTCCAGCGGTGCAGCGGGCACACGATGTGACCACCGGCGTGGCCCTTGCGGTTCTCGCCCAGATTGCCGCGGCCGTTCAGCATGACGGCCTGGCGGTGGCGACAGACGTTGGAAACCAGTTCCACCCCTTGCGGTGTGCGCACCAGCGCGCGACCTTCCTTTTCCTGGGGCAGCGCGTAGTAGTCGCCGACGTTCGGAACGGCATTGGCGTGCCCCACATAGCGGGGCCCGCGCTGAAAGATCGTTTCGAGTTCCCTCTGGAACAGCGCCTCGTCGAAGTAGCTGGAAACCGGAAGTTGGCTTTCGGCCTGCTGGAGCTGAAGACTCAAATCAGACATGGTGGTCCTGACCTAAAGACTCCCCCTATGAAGGGGCAGGGTGAAGCGCTTAGCGAGTGAACGATCTGCGCGGGAAGGGTGGAAGTGCTGCGTCCCTCCGGGCGGATGAGGCCCGTCAGTTGAACAAGAAAAAAGAGGCGGGATTGTACCCCGGGTGTGCCGAGCGCGCGGCGCCCGCCGCCTCGCATGGTTTTTGTGATGCGGAAAACGAGAACCCTGGGGCTAAAATCACTGGCTCTGCTCCGGCCGGGGTCGTGCGTACCCTGCGCGCCAAGCTTGCAGACGCCAGCAGTGCCGAATTCATGACATCCTCATCCGAATCCAAGTCGTCCAGAACGGCAAAGGCCGCGAGCCCAGAGCCTGTGGCTTCCAGCTACGAGGCCGCCCTCGGGGAACTCGAGCGACTGGTTTCCCAGCTCGACGCCGGTCAGCTGCCGCTGGACCAGTTGCTGACCCATTACCAGCGGGGTGCCCAGTTGCTGGCCTACTGTCGCGAGAAGCTGGACGCGGTCGAGAACCAGATCCGAGTTCTCGAAGCCAATGAACTGAAGCCTTGGGACGCCTCTTGAACACCACCTTCGCCCAGACCTCTGCGCCTTCCCTTGAGGAGTGGCGCGTCATGCGGCAGGCCAGCGTGGAGCAGGCCCTCGCGTCCTGGGTGCCCCCCGAGGCACCGGCCCAGCTGGGCACGGCCATGCGCTATGCGGTGCTCGACGGGGGCAAGCGACTGAGACCCCTGCTGGTGCTGGCCACGAGCGAGGCCCTCGATGGTCTCGAACCCGCGGCCCTGCGTGCCGCCTGTGCGGTCGAGCTCATTCATGCCTATTCCCTCGTGCACGATGACATGCCCTGCATGGACAACGATGTGTTGCGCCGGGGCAAGCCCACCGTCCATGTCCGCTTTGGGCAGGCGCAGGCCCTGCTGGCGGGCGACGCCCTCCAGGCGCTGGCGTTCGAGCTCCTGACGCCAGACGATGGCAGCATGCCGCCCGCCATGGCGGCCCGGTTGTGCCGGCTGCTGGCCCGCGCAGCGGGCGCCCATGGCATGGCCGGGGGCCAGGCCATCGATCTGGCCAGTGTGGGTCTGTCGCTTGACCAGCCTGCCCTGGAGGGCATGCACCGTCTCAAGACCGGTGCGCTGCTTCAGGCCAGCGTGATGATGGGGGCTGCCACAGCCGATGCCGATGCGCACCAGGCGTCCTGCCTGGCCGATTTCGGTGCCAGCATCGGGCTGGCCTTCCAGATCGTCGATGACATCCTGGATGTGACCGCCGACTCCCAGACCTTGGGCAAGACCGCTGGCAAGGATGCCGCGGCCGACAAACCCACTTTCGTGTCGCTGATGGGTCTGGCGGCCGCCCAGGCCTATGCCGACGAAGTGCTCGATCGCGCGCACGCCGCCCTTGATCGCAGCGGGTTGTCCCAAACGGGTTACCTGCGTGGCCTGGCCGACTGGGTCGGCCGCCGATCGCATTGAACCAAAGCCATATCGCCATGAGTTCCCTGCTGTCTTCCATCGATTCTCCTGCCGACCTGCGGCGCCTCACTCGCCAGCAATTGCCCGTCCTGGCCAAGGAGTTGCGCGACTTTGTCCTCGAGAGCGTCTCCCGCACCGGCGGTCACCTCAGCTCCAACCTGGGCACGGTCGAGCTGACCGTGGCGCTGCACTACGTCTTCAACACCCCCGAAGACCGGCTGGTCTGGGATGTGGGTCACCAGACCTACCCGCACAAGATCCTGACCGGCCGCCGCGACCGCATGTCGACCCTTCGCCAGCTCGGCGGCATCAGCGGGTTCCCTCGCCGGGACGAAAGCGAGTTCGATACCTTCGGTACCGCCCATTCCTCCACCAGCATTTCGGCGGCCCTGGGCATGGCCCTGGCCGCCAAGATGAAGGGCGAGAGCCGCCATGCCGTGGCCATCATCGGCGACGGCGCCATGACGGCTGGCATGGCCTTCGAGGCCCTGAACAACGCTGGGGTCGAGGACGGGCGCCTGCTGGTGGTGCTCAACGACAACGACATGTCCATTTCGCCGCCGGTCGGTGCCCTCAACCGCTACCTGGCCCAGCTCATGAGCGGTCAGTTCTACGCGGCGGCCAAGAACGTGGGCAAGACGGTGCTCAAGGGGGCGCCGCCCCTGTTCGAGCTGGCCAAGCGACTGGAAGAGCATGCCAAGGGCATGGTGGTGCCGGCCACGCTGTTCGAGAAGTTCGGCTTCAACTACGTCGGTCCCATCGACGGACACGATCTCGATTCGCTGATCCCCACGCTGGAGAACATCCGCCACCTGCTGGACAACGGCGAGGGCCCGCAGTTCCTTCACGTGGTGACCAGGAAAGGGCAGGGCTACAAGCTGGCCGAAGCGGACCCGGTGGCCTACCACGGTCCTGGCAAGTTCGATCCAGCGGTGGGCCTGGTCAAGCCAGCCACCCCACCCAAGCCCACCTTCACCCAGGTCTTCGGTCAGTGGCTGTGCGACATGGCCGAAAAGGACCCTCTGCTGGTCGGCATCACCCCCGCCATGCGCGAGGGTTCGGGCATGGTCGAGTTCCACCAGCGGTTCCCCGGCCGGTATTTCGACGTGGGCATTGCCGAGCAGCACGCCGTGACGTTTGCCGCCGGCCTCGCTTGCGAGGGCATGAAGCCGGTGGTGGCCATCTATTCCACCTTCCTGCAGCGAGCCTACGACCAGCTCATTCATGACGTGGCCCTGCAGAACCTGCCCATGGTGTTCGCGCTGGACAGGGCCGGCATTGTGGGTGCCGACGGGGCCACCCACGCCGGCGCCTACGACATTGCTTTCCTGCGCTGCGTGCCCAACATGTCGATCGCCTGCCCGGCCGACGAGGCCGAGACGCGCCAGCTGCTGTCCACCGCACACGCCCAGAACCACCCCGTGGCCGTCCGCTACCCGCGCGGCTCGGGGGTGGGTGTCGCCGTGCCGGACGGTCTGGAGGGCCTTCCCTTCGGCAAGGGTGAGGTGCGTCGTCGGGGCCGCCGCATCGCGATCCTGGCATTTGGCACCTTGCTGTACCCGGCCTTGCAGGCGGCACAGGCGCTGGATGCGACGGTGGCCAACATGCGCTGGGCCAAGCCGCTGGATGTGGACCTTCTGAGAGAAATCGCCGAGACCCATGACGCCCTGGTCACGGTGGAAGAGGGGTGTGTGATGGGCGGTGCCGGCAGCGCGGTGCTCGAAGCCTTGCAGACCCTGGGCATCGACCGGCCAGTCCTGACGCTGGGCCTGCCCGACGTGTTCACCGAGCACGGCGATCCTGCCAAGCTGCTGGCCGCCATGGGCCTGGATGCGTCTGGCATCGAGCGGTCCATCCAGGCCCGTTTTCCCGATCAGCGGGGTGATGCGGCGGGCCTGAAGGTGGCGTGACGGAAAGCTGGCTGTGAATCGCATTCACAGCCAAGTTGAAATTCCTTGCCGATGCCCCGCCATGGGGCATCTCAAGCTTGCAGAAGGCTGAACGCCCGATCCCGCGAGGTCGTCTTCGAGGGAAAACCCGAAGGGGTCCCCGGGAGGCGATTCCTACAATGCAACGGACTGTAGCCAGTCCCCGCCGGCCCCGTGCCGATCGGGTGGAAAGTGATTTCAACAACCACGGAGTTTCATCACATGGATCGTCGTTCCATTCTCAAGCACGCCGGTATCGCTGGCGTGCTGGCTGCTGGTGCCGCACCGGCTGTGCACGCGCAGGCCGCTATCCGCTGGCGCCTGACTTCCAGCTTCCCCAAGGCGCTGGACACCATCCACGGTGCCGCCGACGTGTTTGCCCGCAAGGTCAATGAAATGTCCGGTGGCAAGTTCTCCGTGACCGTTCACGCCCCGGGTGAACTGGTGCCGGCCTTCGGCGTGGTCGATGCCGTTCAGCAGGGCACGGTCGAGGCTGGTCACACCGCCCCGTACTACTACTTTGGCAAGGACGACACCTTCGCCATGGGCACGGCCATTCCTTTCGGCCTGAACAGCCGTCAGCTGACCGCCTGGTACTACGACGGCAACGGCCTGAAGCTGTTCCGCGAGTTCTACGACCAGTACAACATCGTGAACTTCCCCGGCGGCAACACCGGTGCCCAGATGGGCGGTTGGTACCGCAAGGAGATCAAGACCCTGGCCGACATCAAGGGCCTGAAGATGCGCATCGGCGGTTTTGCCGGCAAGGTGCTGGCCCGCATGGGTGGCGTGCCCCAGAACATCCCCGGCGGCGAAATCTACCAGGCGCTGGAGAAGGGCACCATCGACGCCACCGAGTGGATCGGACCATACGACGACGAGAAGCTGGGCTTCCAGAAGGTGGCCAAGAACTACTACTACCCCGGCTGGTGGGAAGGCGGCGCCCAGCTGGACTTCTACATCAACAAGGCGGCCTACAACGGTCTGTCGGCCGAAAACAAGGCCATCGTGGAAACGGCCGCATCGCACGCCCACACCATGATGCAGGCCATGTATGACGCCCGCAACCCGGCCGCCCTCAAGCGCCTGGTGGCCGGTGGCGCCAAGGTCCTGCCCTTCCCCAAGGTGGTCATGGACGAGGCCTTCAAGCAGTCGATGGCGCTGTACGCCGAACTGAGCGCCAGCAACCCGAACTGGAAGAAGATCTACGCAGACTACTCCAACTTCCGCAAGGACCAGAACCTCTGGTTCCGCTTCACGGATGCCCAGTTCGACCGCTACATGCAGTCGGCCAAGCTGTAAGCCGTTCTGGCACGCAGCGCACAAAACCCCGCCCCCGCGGGGTTTTTTGTGCGGGGCACGCCAGGATTCGTCAGCCTTCTCACAGGCTGCCTGGACCTCAGCCCGCTAGACTCGCGGGTTTGTTTCGTCCCTCCCATCGATCATGGGGAACGCCATGTCCTTCCTGCTCAAGATATCCCGCCTCATTGACGGCATCAATGGCCTCATCGGCAAGCTGGCCATGTGGCTGATCCTGGCCGCCACGCTGATCAGTGCCGGCAACGCCATCATCCGCCGGGTCTTCGGTACCAGTTCCAATGCCTGGCTCGAGATCCAGTGGTATCTCTTTGCCGCCGTGTTCATGCTGGGTGGTGGCTACGCCTTCCTGCGCAATGCGCACGTGCGCATCGACTTCATCTCCACCAAATTCAGCCAGCGCACCCGCAACTGGATCGATGTCATCGGCATCATCGTCTTTCTGTTCCCGCTGTGCATCATGATGATCACCGAGGGCTGGCCCGTGTTCGAGCGCGCCTGGACCTCGGGCGAAATGTCCTCCAACGCGGGTGGCCTGATCCGCTGGCCGGTCTATCTCCTGATCCCTGTCGGTTTCGCCATCCTGATGGCCCAGGGCCTGTCGGAACTCATCAAGCGCATCGCCTACATCACCGGGCAAGGCCCCGATCCGCTGGACCACACCGGCCCCAGTGAAACCGAGATGCTGGCCAAGGAAATTGCCCAGGCCGAGCACCAACAGGCAGCCAGCGCTGCTGCCACCTCCCGCTGAGCGAGCCCGCCATGGAAATCATTGCCAACAACTTCGTCCCGCTGATGTTCGCGGGCCTGCTGTTCTTCCTGCTGACCGGCTTTCCGGTGGCGTTTGCCCTGGCGGCCACCGGCCTGTTCTTCGGCCTGATCGGCATGGAGGTTGGTCTGTTCCCCTCCAACCTGTTCCAGGCCTTGCCGTTGCGGGTGTTCGGCATCATGCAGAACGACACGCTGCTGGCCATTCCGTTCTTCACGCTCATGGGCATCATCCTGGAGCGCAGCCGCATGGCCGAGGACCTGCTGGAAACCGTGGCCCAGGTGTTCGGCCCGGTGCGCGGTGGTCTGGCCGTCGCCGTGGTGCTGGTTGGTGCACTGTTGGCCGCCACCACCGGTGTGGTGGCCGCTGCGGTCATTTCCATGGGGCTGATCTCGCTGCCCATCATGCTGCGCTACGGCTACAACCGGACCATTGCCACCGGCACCATCACCGCCTCGGGCACGCTGGCGCAGGCCATCCCGCCCTCGCTGGTGCTGATCGTGCTGGCTGACCAACTGGGCCGTTCCGTGGGCGACATGTACGCGGGCGCCCTCATTCCCGGCTTGATGCTGGTCGGGTTGTACCTGGCATTCATCGCGGCCGTGGCCATCATCAAGCCCAAGTGGGTGCCGGCGTTGCCGCCCGAGGCCCGCATCTACCGTGAGGACAGCGGTGCCTCCGGTCACGTGTCGCTGCTGGTGCTGCTGGCCATCTGCGGGGCGGTCAGCTACGTGTGGTCCCTCAACCATGAGGCGATCATCAACCCGATGATCGGTCGCGAGATGGCGCCAGCTGGCGACGAAATCGTCATCATGTCGATCACCGTGGGCTCCTTCCTGGCGCTGGCCCTGGCGCTGGTCAACCGTCTGCTGCGCCTGGGCCTGCTGTCCAAGCTGGCCGAGCAGGTCACCTTCGTGCTGATTCCGCCGCTGGTCCTGATCTTCCTGGTGCTGGGCACGATCTTCCTGGGCATTGCCACCCCGACCGAGGGTGGTGCCATGGGCGCGCTGGGTGCCCTGATCATGGCCGGGGCGCGCCGCACGCTGAGCGTCAAGCTGCTCAAGGAGGCGCTGGAGAACAGTACCAAGCTGTCGATCTTCGTGCTGTTCATCCTGATCGGCTCGACGGTGTTCAGCTTCACCTTCAACGCGGCCGATGGCCACATCTGGGTCGAGCACCTGTTCGACAAGTTGCCGGGTGGCCAGATGGGCTTCCTGCTGTTCGTGAACCTGCTGGTCTTCGTGCTGGGCATGTTCATCGACTTCTTCGAGATCGCGTTCATCGTGATCCCGCTGCTGGCACCGGTGGCCGAAAGCCTGGACATCAACCTCATCTGGTTCGGTGTGCTGCTGGCCATGAACATGCAGACCTCGTTCCTGACGCCGCCCTTCGGCTTTGCGCTGTTCTACCTGCGCAGCGTGGCCGCGCGTGAGGACTACAACGACAAGGTGACCGGTGAGCGGATCCCGGCCGTGACCACCTCGCAGATCTACAAGGGTTCGATCGCCTTTATCATCCTGCAGCTCATCATGGTCGGGGTGATCCTCTTCAACCCGCAACTGGTGACCGGTAGTCTGGGGCAGGCGGTCAAGGTGGACGACGCGGCGGTGACCGACATGCTCAACAACATGCAGGATCTGCAGTTTGACGAGCAGCCGTCGGCAGAGCAGGGCGACGAGCCCGCCGCCGAGGGTGAGGAACCGGCCGCTCCGAGCCTGGAGGCACCGGCTGCGGAGGGCGAGGCCGAGGTGGATCCTGCCAAGGCGCTGGAAGAAGCCATCAAGAAGGCCGAGTGAGGCCCGCCGCCATGCAGATCGACGTCAAGGTCCTCGATGCTCGTCTGGCCGACCAGCTGCCCGCCTACGCCACACCCGGCAGCGCCGGGCTGGATTTACGGGCTTGCCTGGAAGCACCGTTGACCCTGGCGCCCAACGCCTGGCAACTGGTGCCCACCGGCCTCGCCATCCATCTGGCCGACCCTGGCTACGCCGCCATGATCTTGCCCCGTTCGGGGCTGGGTCACAAGCATGGCATTGTGCTGGGCAATCTGGTCGGGCTCATTGACAGCGACTATCAGGGCCAGCTCATGGTCAGTGCCTGGAACCGCAGCGATGTTCCCTTCACCATTGAGCCCATGGAGCGCATTGCCCAGATGGTCATCGTGCCGGTCGTGCAGGCGAGTTTTCGCGTGGTCCAGGACTTCGATCAGGCCACGGCGCGAGGGGCGGGTGGTTACGGTTCGACCGGCCGCGGCTGATCGGCGGCTTGGCCCAAGACAAAGGCGCTCCGATGGAGCGCCTTTGTTTTTTGGGGTGCAGACGGGATCAGTGCAATGTGGGCTTGCCGTCGGCGCCAGTGGGCGGGATGCTGTCGGCGTCCACCTGCATGCGAAAGAACCCGGTGCCCAGGGTGCCGCGTCCGATTTCTTCCAGTTCGGCTTCGCGAACACTGTGGATCCGCAGGTGCAGGCGCAGGGCGATACCCGCCAGCGGGTGGTTTCCGTCCATCACCACATGGTCCGGGTAGATGTCACTCACGAAGTAGAGCCGATCGGCTGGCGCCGCGGGATTGCAGCCCGCGGGCAGTCCTTCGAAACCCATGCCGACCTCGATTTCGTCCGGGAACAGGTGCCTGGGTTCCAGGAACAGCAGCTGGTCATCGTAGTCACCGAAGGCATGCTCGGGTTCCAGATGCAGTTCCAGGCGATCACCCGGTTCATGACCCTGCAGGGCTTCTTCGATCTTCGCCAGCAGGTCCTTGCCGCCGATCAGGAACTCCACCGGGTCGTCCGACTCGTCCAGCACCTCGCCCAGGGTGTCTTTGAGGGTCCACGACAGACCCACCACACATTGCTCAGAGATTTTCATCGCACAATTGTCCCATGACCGCCAAAAAGACCCGAGCCGCCGACGCGGCAGACACCACCCGCTTGCCCCAGCAGTTGCTCGGCGGCCTGTCGCCAGCCACCTTCATGCGCCGTTACTGGCAGAAGAAACCCTTGCTGATCCGGCAAGCCATTCCCGGATTTTCGCCGCTGCTGGATCGGGCGGCGCTGTTTGACCTGTCCGGCCGCGAAGAGGTCGAGTCGCGCCTGATCGTCCACAGCGAGAAGGGATGGCAGCTCAAGCATGGCCCGTTTGGCAGGCGCCAGCTGCCCGCCTTGTCGCGGCCCCGCTGGACCCTGCTGGTCCAGGGCGTGGATCTGCACGTCCATGCGGTCCATGAACTCATGCAGCGGTTCCGGTTTGTGCCGGACGCACGCCTGGACGACCTCATGATTTCCTGGGCCAGCGATGGCGGCGGCGTTGGTCCGCACTTCGACAGCTACGACGTCTTCCTGCTGCAGGCCCAGGGGCAGCGACGCTGGCGCATCGGTCGCCAGAAAGACCTCTCCCTGCAGCCCGATGTGCCATTGAAGATCCTGAGCAATTTCGAGCCAGAGGAAGAGCACGTCCTCAACCCCGGCGACATGCTCTACCTGCCTCCGAAGTGGGCCCACGATGGCGTGGCGGTGGGCGGCGACTGCATGACGTACTCGGTGGGCTTCCGGGTTCCGCAAAGGGGGGGGCTGGCGGCCGAACTGGTGCAGCGCATGGCCGATGCCTTCGAGGACAGCACGCTCTATCGCGACCCGGGTCAGCCGGCCACGGCCACACCGGCCGCGATGCCCGCGGCACTGGCGGATTTCGCGGCCGAGGGATTGCGCAAGCTGGTCGAGGACCGGGCCTCGCTGGCGTGTGCGCTTGGCGAGGTGATGACCGAGCCCAAACCGCGTGTCTGGTTCGACGAAGCCAGCGCCCCCTGGACGCCGGGTGCCTTGCGGCTGGACCGGCGCACCCGCATGATGTACGACCGCCAGCATGTGTTCATCAACGGTGAGAGCTTTCGGGCTGGCGGGGCCGACGCCCGGCTGATGCACCAGTTGGCCGATCAGCGGGTCCTAAGCGCCCGGGCCGTCCAGCGCGCCAGCACCGATGCCCAGCTTCTGCTGCAGGAGTGGCACGAGGCGGGCTGGCTGCACCGGTTGGACGCGTAAGCCTGACATCAGCATTCCCAGGAGCCACCCATGCCGACCGAAGCCCCGCCATTGCCACAGCCTCCGCCCTTGCCTGAAGGCCGAATCCAGGGCCGGGAGGCGTTTGCCGACCTGGTGCGACAGGCGGTGCAGACGATGGCGGTGACCCGGTGGACCCCCATCGTGTTCAGTGACCCGGATTTCGCGGACTGGCCTCTGGGCGAGCGTGCCGTCATCGAAGGCCTTCATGCATGGGCCGGGCGCGGACGGCAGATTCGCTGGCTGGCCCATGATTTCAGTGCCTTGCGCCAGCTTCACCCTCGCCTGGTGCAATGGCGCACCACCTGGTCGCACATTGTCGAAGCCCATGCCTGTTCGTCCAATGGGTCACCTGCCTTGCCCAGCGCGATCTGGACGCCGGTGTGGTGCATGGAGCGGATCGATCCCGAACATGGCGTGATGGTCGCCGGGTCAGATGCGCCTCGCCGGCTGGCGTTGAGGGAGCGACTGCAGGCCTGCTGGGACCGCGGGACACCTTCGTTTCCGGCATCTGTGCTGGGGCTTTGATGGTTTATGTTTAGGCACAAAGGGTGTAAGAAAACGAAAAAATCAGCAAGGGTTAATCCGGATGGATGAATATCGATATCATTGCTAGCCACGCCGAAAAAATGCCGGTCAGCTGTGCCGGCAACGTGACTTTGCTGATCATCATCCACTGGAAGAAACCATGAACAAGTCCATCATCCTGGCCAGCCTGCTGGCCGCTGTCGCTCTGGCCGCCTGTGGCAAGAAAGAAGAAGCCGCCGCTCCGGCCGTGGCACCTGTTGTCGAGGCCGCCAAGGAAGGCGCCGCAGCCGTGACCGACGCAGCCAAGGACGGCGCTGCAGCCGTGACCGAAGCGGCCAAGGAAGGCGCCGCAGCGACCGCTGATGCCGCCAAGGATGCGGCTGCAGCTGCCACCGATGCCGCCAAGGACGCCGCTGCCACCGCCGCCGATGCAACCAAAGAGGCTGCCGACAAGGCTGCCGAAGCCGCCAAGGCCGCAGCCGACGCCGCCAAGGAAGCTGTGCAGAAGTGATCCCGGCTGGCCTGTCCATCGGGACAGGTTCTGGGCAAGAGAAAAGCCACCGTGTGATTCACACGGTGGCTTTTTTTTCGTGGTTCAGCCTGCGTGCGCAGGCCGTTGGGTCGCAGGGTCAGCGCAGGTCTTCACCCAGCAGCTTGACGATGGTTTGTGCGTTGGCACTGGTGTCCGGACGCCCCTGGCTGTTGAGGACTGTCACGGTGGTCAGGTCAGCGGTGCTCTTGACGACGATGCGATGCCGGTCGGGTGAGGATTCCGGTGCCGAGCGCCCGAACAGTTTGCCCAGGAAGCCAGGTTTCTCCTGGTTGTCGGGGCGGGCGGCCACGAAACGCACGAAGTAGACGCCCTGGCTGCGGTCACGGTCTTCCACCGTGAATCCGGTGCGGTCCAGTGACAGGCCGACCCGTCGCCAGGCGCGGTCGAAGTTGTCCTCGAATTGCAGGGCGGGCGCGCCGTCGACGGTCACCTGGCGGGCGGCCCCCTGCTTGGGCGCGGTCGCGGCCACGGCCTTGGCCTGTTCCTCGGTCACCCCCAGCTTGACCATCAGGCGACGCAGGAACTCTGTTTCCAGCTCGACGTCGGAGGGACGCGGCTGCCACACGGTCTGGTCTTTCTGGGTGTTGGTGTACACCTCGATCATGCCGCGGTGGGTGATGTAGATTTCGGTGCCGCCGGCCGCGCTGCGCTCGAAGCGGGTGCGGAAGCGGTCCCGTTCTCCCGTCGAGTACAGGCTGTCGAACACCTTGCCGATGGTGGCTCGGATGAAGTCCTGGGGGATCTTGGCGCGGTTTTCGGCCCAGTCCGTTTCCATGATGCCCAGTTTCTCCTGGTCGGTCTCCAGCTCGAAGCCGTTCTCTTTCCAGAAATCGCGCACGGGGCCCCAGAGCTGCTCGGGGGGCCGGTTGATGACCAGCCAGCGTTGGGTACCAGCCCGTTCGATGCGCACATCGCCGGCGGCCTGGATGGCGGTCGCCGCCGGAGAGGGCGACGCGGCCGCACTCTGGTAGCCGCTGGCGGTGGCCGTGCCACCGGGCATGGCATAGCGGGAATCGCGGCTCAGTTGCGTGAGGTCCGGCGGCACTTCCAGCGTGCTTCCCCGCTGGGCCGACTTGTAGTCGATCTTGTCTTCCTGCAGGACGGTGCATCCCGAGGTCAAGGCGGCGGCCACGGCCAGAACGGTCCATTGGCCCAGGCGGGAAAGAGGCTTGTTGGCAGCGTGCATGTTCTGTAGCGATTAGGTTCAGTCGATCAGGCCGCTTTGTTGGAGGGCGCTTTCCACGACGGGTTCCAGCGATGCCGTCAGCGGTGTCAGTGGCAGGCGCATCGTACCGCCACACAGACCCATGCGCGCCATGGCCCATTTCAACGGGATCGGGTTGGCTTCGACAAACAGGTTCTTGTGGACCGGCATCAGGCGGAACTGGATTTCCATGGCGCGCTTGACGTTGCCCGCCAGCGCGGCCTTGCACAGCTCGTGCATCAGGCGCGGCGCCACGTTGGCCGTCACGCTGACATTGCCATGGCCGCCGCACAGCATCAGGGCGACCGCGGTCGGGTCATCGCCGGAATAGATGGCAAAACCCTTGGGGGCCTCGCGGATGAGCCACTGGGCACGCTCGATGTTGCCGGTGGCTTCCTTGATGCCCACGATGCCCGGCACCTGGGCCAGACGCAGGGCAGTGTCGACCGACATGTCGGCCACGGAACGTCCCGGCACGTTGTAGAGGATGACAGGCAGGTCACCCGTGGCTTCGGCAATTGCCTTGAAGTGCTGGTACTGGCCTTCCTGGGTGGGCTTGTTGTAGTAAGGCACCACCTGCAGCTGGCAGTCGGCGCCGACACTGCGCGCGAACTTGGCCAGTTCGATGGCTTCGGCAGTGGAGTTGGCGCCACAGCCGGCCATGATCGGCACGCGGCCGGCCGCCTGTTCCACGGACACGCGGATGATCTCGCAGTGCTCTTCGACGCTGACTGTCGGCGACTCACCGGTGGTGCCGACCACGCCGATGCAGTCGGTGCCTTCGGCAATATGCCAGTCGATCAGTTTGCGCAGGGCGGCGTAGTCGATGCTGCCGTCTTCATGCATGGGCGTGGCCAGAGCCACGATGCTGCCGGTGATGGTTTCCATGATTCCTGATGGAGTGTGGTGATGGTGCGCTGTCGGGGAGATGGCAGGCTGGCCGGGGGCAATCTCTCATTCTAACCAGCGGTCAGGCTGGCGGGATCGGCGGCGGGGGACAGAAAGTGCCTGGGGGGCGCCTCGGGCGGGCACGGCCTCTCGCGCACCGCCACGATCCGCTGCACGAAGCGTTCCGGCTGCTGGAGGAATCCGTCTTCGTAGGCCACGATGCGCAGCGTCGGCTGGCAGATCGTCAGCAGTTCGCCAGGCTGCAGCAGGAAGTCGGGCCGGGAGGGCTTGCCCACGCTGGCATTGCCATGGGCGAAGGTCTCATAGATGAGCACCCCGCCGGGGGCCACACTGTCCACTATGGTGGGCAGCAGCGGCCGCCAGAGGTAATGGGTGACCACGACGGCGTCGAACTGCCGGCCAGGCCATGGCCACGGGCCATTTTCGATGTCGGCTTCGACCAGCTCGCCATCCACGGCGGCATCGGCCAGGGCCTGCGCAGACCGGTCCACCCCCGTGACAGGATGGCCTCGCTGGGCGAACCACCGCAGATGCCGGCCAGCCCCGCAGGCCACGTCCAGGACCCGGCCACCGGGCCTGACGAGGTGAGTCCATCGACGCACCCACTCGGATGCGGGTTCGTTACCGTGCATCAGAAGCAGCTCCAGAGTTGGTCGGCCAGCTGGATCAGGAAGTCCGGCTCCTGGTACAGCGTGAAGATGCCCAGCAGCGTCAGGCCGATGCCGACCCACAGGAGTCCCTGCTGGAGGCGGTGACGCAGGGTGGCATTCATGCCGCGGCTCCGGCGCGTGCGGGTCCACGGCCGATCGCGGTCTCGCGCACCGGCAGGTTCACCAGTGCGGCGAAGATGCCCAGGGCGATCGAGATGTACCAGACGATGTCGTAGCTGCCGGTGCGGTCATAGAGCAGGCCGCCGAGCCAGACGCCCATGAAGCTGCCGATCTGGTGGCTGAAGAACACGAAGCCTCCCAGCATCGAGAGGTGCGCCACACCGAAGATCTGCGCCACCACCGCGTTGGTCGGGGGGACCGTGGACAGCCAGAGCAGGCCCATGGCGGCCGAGAACACGTACACGCTGGCGGGCGTCAGCGGTGCGACCAGGAACAGCGTGATGGCCACCGAACGTGCCAGGTAGATGAAGGCCAGGATGTGCCGCTTGGCCATGCGCTGGCCCAGCGAACCGGCCACGTAGGTGCCCACCACGTTGAACAGCCCGATGATGGCCAGGGCGTAGCTGGCGACCTGTGGCGACAAACCCTGATCCTTGAGGTAGCTGGGCATGTGCACGCCGATGAACACCACCTGGAAGCCGCAGACAAAGTAGCCGGCCATCAGCAGCTGGAAGCTGCGGTAGCCAAAGGCCTCGCGCAGGGCCTGTGCGATGGTCTGCTCGCGCCGTGCGGCCGCCGCGGCCGCAAACCCGGGTTCCCGCAGGAAGGCGGCCAGCGGCATGATCAGCAGCACGGCAGCGGCCAGCACCATCAGGGCCTGCTGCCAGCCAAAGCTGGCGATGAGCCAGCCCTCCACGGGCACCATGAGGAACTGCCCGAAGGACCCGGCTGCCGCGGCCACCCCCATGGCCCATGAGCGCTTTTCGGCAGGAATCTGGCGTCCGATGACCCCGTAGATGACCGCGTAGGTGGTGCCGGCCTGGGCGGCACCGATGAGCACACCCGCGGTGAGGGCAAACAGCGTCGGGCTGCTGGCGGTCGCCATGCCATAGAGGCCCAGTCCGTAGAGCGCAGCACCTCCCACCAGAACGCGGAAGGCGCCGAATCGGTCGGCCGCCATGCCGGCGAAGATACCGAACAGGCCCCAGGCCAGGTTCTGGATCGCCATGGCGAAAGCGAAGTTCTCGCGTGTCCAGTCCTGGGCCTGGGTGATCGGTTGCAGCCAGAGGCCGAAGCCGTGGCGCACCCCCATGGACAGTGTGACGATGGCGGCGCCACAGATAAGCACCTGGGCGGCCGACAGGCGGGGAGCGGAAGCAGAAGTCATCCCGCGAATGTACCGAAATGCCGGCCCGGGGGTGTGTTGCGCGGGTGTCTTGACCGCATGAAATTTTGCCGGGTCATTGATGCGGCCGTCGCAAGAATGCGACCGCCCAGTCGGATTCTGTATATTCATACAGTGAAATCCGGTGTCTCTGCTTACAATCCGCGTCCATGGCAAGCCAGAACCCCCCCGCTTATTCAGAAGGCTCCATCCGCGTCCTCAAGGGCCTGGAGCCGGTCAAGCAGCGCCCGGGCATGTACACCCGGACGGACAACCCGCTGCACATCATTCAGGAAGTGCTGGACAACGCCGCCGACGAGGCGCTGGCCGGCTACGGCAAGAAGGTCCGCGTGAGCCTGCACGCCGACGGGTCGGTCAGTGTCGAGGACGACGGCCGCGGCATCCCTTTCGGCCTGCATCCCGAAGAAAAGGCCCCGGTCATTGAACTGGTCTTCACCCGGCTGCATGCGGGCGGCAAGTTCGACAAGGGCAAGGGCGGGGCCTACAGTTTTTCGGGGGGCCTGCACGGCGTGGGCGTCAGTGTCACCAATGCCCTGGCGACGAGGATGGAGGTGGTCAGCCACCGGGAAGGGCAGGTCGCCCGGCTGGTGTTCGCGGGCGGCGACGTGATCGAACCGCTGGTGGTGCGGGCGCAGGCAGAGGGCGACCGCAAGCAGGGCACCACGGTGAGGGTGTGGCCGGACCCGAAGTACTTCGACTCACCCGCACTGCCGATGGGCGAGCTCACGCACCTGCTGCGCAGCAAGGCGGTGCTGATGCCGGGGGTCTCGGTCACCCTGCACAACGAGAAGACCCGCGACACGCAGACCTGGCAGTACAAGGGTGGCCTGCGCGACTACCTGGGCCAGACGCTGAGCGCCGATCCGGTGATCCCGCTGTTCGAGGGCGAAGGTTTTGCCGACAGCAAGGACGAAAGCTTTGCCGAAGGCGAGGGCGCGGCCTGGTGCGTGGCGTTCACCGAAGACGGTGCGCCCGTGCGGGAAAGCTATGTCAACCTGATTCCCACGAGCGCCGGAGGTACCCACGACAGCGGCCTGCGCGACGGCCTGTTCCAGGCGGTCAAGAGCTTCATCGAGTTGCACGCACTGCTGCCCAAAGGCGTCAAGCTGTTGCCCGAGGACGTCTTTGCCCGGGCCAGCTATGTGCTGTCGGCCAAGGTGCTCGATCCCCAGTTCCAGGGCCAGGTCAAGGAGCGACTGAACTCCCGCGACGCGGTGCGGCTGGTGTCCGGCTACGTGCGGCCCGCGCTGGAGCTCTGGCTCAATCAGCACGTGGATTACGGTCGCAAGCTCGCCGAACTGGCGATCAAGGCCGCGCAAAGCCGCCAGAAAGCCGGCCAGAAGGTGGAGAAGCGCAAGGGCAGTGGCGTGGCCGTGCTGCCGGGCAAGCTGACCGACTGCGAGAGCCGGGACATCCACCACAACGAGATCTTCCTGGTCGAAGGTGACTCGGCGGGCGGCAGCGCCAAGATGGGCCGGGACAAGGAGTGCCAGGCCGTGCTGCCCCTGCGCGGCAAGGTGCTCAATACCTGGGAGGTCGAGCGTGACCGCCTGTTCGCCAATACCGAGATCCACGACATCTCGGTGGCCATCGGTGTCGATCCCCACGGCCCGATGGACCAGCCGGACCTGTCGGGCCTGCGCTACGGCAAGGTGTGCATCCTGTCCGATGCCGATGTGGACGGATCCCACATTCAGGTCCTGTTGCTGACCTTGTTCTTCCGCCATTTCCCCAAGCTGATCGAGGCGGGTCATGTGTATGTAGCGCGTCCTCCTCTGTTCCGGGTGGATGTGCCGGCCCGGGGCAAGAAGCCTGCCACCAAGCAGTACGCGCTGGATGACGGTGAGCTCCATGCCATCCTGGACAAAGCCGAGAAGGACGGCGTGCCGCGCGAGAAATGCCAGATCAGCCGATTCAAGGGCCTGGGCGAGATGAGTGCCGAGCAGCTCTGGGACACGACCCTCAACCCCGATACCCGCCGTCTGCTGCCGGTGACGCTGGGCACCATGGACTTTGCCGCCACCGAGTCCCTGATCGCCAAGCTGATGGGCAAGGGTGAGGCCGCTGCGCGCCGTGATCTGATGGAGCTGCACGGCGACTCGGTGGAGGTCGACATCTGATGGGCCGGTGCATCAGGACGTGCGCTTCACTGCTGCTGGGCCTGTCGTGCCTGGCGGCGCAGGCGCAGGTCTGGGGGTTTGTCGACGAGCGCGGTGTGCCGCATTTCGCGTCTGAGCGCCTGGATGACCGCTACCAGCTGTTCTATGCCGGTGATGGGGCCGTGGAAGAACCATCAGGGGCCGCTGCCGGTGCGGTCACGGCGCCGCCCGGCCTGCTGGCTTCCTTTGAGGTGTCGACGGCCTACAAGGCGGTGCGCCATCACCTGCGCGAGGCCGCTCGCGCCAACGGGATCGAATACGAACTGCTCAAGGCGGTGGTGGCCGTCGAATCGGGCTTCGATCCCCACGCGGTCAGCCCCCGGGGGGCCGTGGGGCTGATGCAGATCATGCCCGGGACCGCCCAGCGTTTTGGTGTGCGTGCCAGCGCCGGCGGATCTCTGGAACAAAAGCTCTCCGACCCGCGCACCAACCTTCACGCCGGTGCGCGCTACCTGGCCTGGCTGATGAAAAAATTCGACGGGCAGGTGGACCTGGTGCTGGCCGCCTACAACGCGGGCGAGGGTGCCGTGTTGAGGCACGGTCGCCAGGTGCCGCCGTACCGTGAAACCCTGAACTATGTGCGCAATGTCAACGAGTTGCGTCAGCGGCTTCAGCCGCCGCGCGTCATTCGGCAACCGCAGGCGCGACTGACAGATTTGGCTCCAAGCACCGCATCGCTCTGATACCCATGGACTCCCTCATCACTGAACCCACCGCGCCCGCTGGTCCCGCCGATGACAGCCTGGCCGCTTACGCCCAACGTGCCTACCTGGAGTACGCGCTGTCTGTCGTCAAGGGACGGGCCTTGCCCGATGCCTGCGACGGACAGAAGCCGGTGCAGCGGCGCATTCTCTACGCCATGGAGCGCATGGGTCTGGGCTACAGCGGCCCAACCCGTAACACGCCGGCCAAACCGGTCAAGAGCGCTCGCGTGGTGGGTGACGTACTGGGTCGCTTTCATCCGCACGGTGACCAGGCGGCGTATGACGCGCTCGTGCGCATGGCGCAGGACTTTGCCCAGCGCTACCCGCTGATCGACGGTCAGGGCAACTTCGGCAGCCGTGACGGGGACGGGGCGGCAGCCATGCGGTACACCGAGGCCAGGCTCTCACGCATCACCAGCCTGCTGCTGGACGAGATCGATGAAGGGACCGTCGACTTCGTGCCCAACTACGACGGATCCACCGAGGAACCCCGTCAATTGCCGGCGCGTCTGCCGTTCTCGCTGCTCAACGGGGCCAGTGGCATTGCCGTGGGCCTGGCCACCGAGATCCCCAGCCACAACCTGCGCGAGGTGGCCGATGCCTGCGTGGCGCTGGTGCGCAACCCCAAGCTGACCGATGATGAGCTGTACGGTCTGATTCCCGGGCCGGACTATCCCGGCGGCGGCCAGATCATCAGCCCCGCCGGCGACATCGCCGACGCCTACCGCACCGGCCGCGGCAGCCTCAAGGTGCGTGCCCGCTGGAAGATCGAGGAACTGGCGCGCGGCCAGTGGCAGCTGGTGGTGACCGAACTCCCGCCTGGCGTGAGCAGCCAGAAGGTGCTCGAAGAGATCGAGGAGCTCACCAACCCCAAGGTCAAGGCGGGCAAGAAGGCCCTGACCCAGGATCAGACCCAGCTCAAGGCCAGCATCCTCATGGTGCTCGACGGAGTACGCGACGAGTCGAGCAAGGACGCGCCGGTGCGCCTGGTGTTCGAGCCCAAGAGCAGCCGCATCGAGCAGCAGGAACTGATCACGGCATTGCTGGCGCACACCAGCCTGGAGACTTCGGCACCCATCAACCTGACGATGGTGGGGCTGGATGGTCGGCCAACCCAGAAGTCGCTGCGGCAGATGCTGCTGGAGTGGATCGAGTTTCGCCAGACGACCATCACGCGCCGGTCGCAGCACCGGCTACAGAAGGTGCTGGACCGCATCCACATCCTCGAAGGGCGGCAGCTGGTGCTGCTGAACATCGATGAGGTGATTGCGATCATCCGCAGCGCCGACGAACCCAAGGCCGCACTCATCGAGCGCTTTCGCCTGTCGGACCGCCAGGCCGAGGACATCCTGGAAATCCGGCTGCGCCAGCTGGCACGACTGGAGGCGATCAAGATCGAGCAGGAGCTCAAGGAGCTGCGCGAGGAGCAGGGCAAGCTCGAAGACATTCTGGGCAACCCGTCCACCCTGCGCCGCCTGATGATTCGCGAGATCGAGGCCGATGCCAAGGTGTTCGGGGACGAGCGGCGCACGCTTATTCAGGCCGAGAAGAAGGCGGTGGCCGAGATCAAGGTGGTGGACGAACCGGTGACGGTCGTGGTGTCTTCCAAGGGCTGGGTGCGAGCGCGCACCGGGCACGGACATGACCCGGCGGGCTTTGCCTTCAAGGCCGGGGACGGTCTTTACGGCACGTTTGAATGCCGCACGGTGGACGTGCTGATCGTGTTCGGCAGCAACGGCCGCGTCTACAGCGTGCCTGTGGCCAGCCTGCCGGGGGCCCGGGGCGATGGCCAGCCGATCACGACGCTGATCGATCTGGAGGCCGGGACACAGCCCGCCCACTATTTCGCCGGTCCGGTCAACGCCACCTTGCTGCTGTCGGGCACGGGCGGCTATGGCTTCCTGGCGACCGTCGAGAACCTGATCTCGCGCCAGAAGGCGGGCAAGGCCTTCATCAGCGTGGGCGAGGGCGAAACCATCTGCGCGCCTTCGCACGTGGCCCACACCTCCGGTGGTCAGCCACTGGTTCCAGCGACCCATGTGGCCTGCGCCTCCACCGGTGGCCGCATCCTGACCTTCGAGATCGGTGAACTCAAGCAGATGGACAAGGGTGGTCGCGGGCTGATGCTGATCGACCTGGAGCCGAAGGACATGCTGGCCGGCGCCTGCGCCTACACGCGCAGCGTGAAGATCGAGGGCGTGGGCCGCGGCGGCAAGGAACGTGACGAGACCCTGGAGATTCGCAGCCTGAACAATGCCAAGGCCGGGCGTGGCCGCAAGGGCAAGGCGGCCGATTTGGGATTCAAGCCCCAGCGCATCACCCGGGTGGAGTGATCTTTCATCACCACCCTCGCCAACATGATTCCAACAGGCTTTCTGGACAGTCGCCTCAAGGGTTTTCCGACGGATCACCCCGCGCTGGCCATCGCGGAAGCCGGCCTGCAGGGTTGGGAGCTGCTGCGCGGTGACCTGATGCTGCCGATGGCGGTGCTCAAGTCGTCTGCCCTGGCGCACAACTTGCGCTGGATGGCCGACTTCTGCTGTGAGCGTGGGCTGGATCTGGCCCCGCACGGCAAGACCACCATGTCTCCGGAGTTGTGGCAGCGGCAGATCGAGTCTGGTGCCTGGGCGATCAGCCTGGCCACGGTGTTTCAGGCGTCCGTGGCCGCGCGGCATGGTGTTCGCCGGGTGCTCATCCCCAACCAGGTGCTGCAATGGGCCGAGTTGGATGCCCTCGTCAACCTGCAGGACGAGGTACCGGGTTGGTGGGTGAGCTTTCTGGTCGACTCGCCGCAGCAGGTTATGCAGATCGAGGCGTGGGCACAGGCCCGTCAATGGACGGGGCGTTGGCCAGTGCTGCTGGAAATGGGCATCCCAGGGCAGCGAACCGGTTGCCGGGACAGCGGGCAGGCGCTGGACCTGGCGCGGCGCATTCATGCCAGCCACTGTCTGCGCCTGGTGGGCGTGGAGTGCTACGAGGGACCGTTGGCCAGCTGCGATCACGACAAGGATCGGGCTGGGGTGCGCGAGCTGATGGACCGTGTCGAGGCGGTGGCCAGGGGCGTGGTCGCCGAACAGCTGTGCGATCTGACCGAGGCCGACGGGGGGGCGTTGATCCTGAGCGCCGGCGGCTCGGCCATCTTCGATCTGGTGGCCGAGCGCCTGTTGCCCGACCTGGGCGTTCCTGTGCGTGGGGTGCTGCGTTCGGGCTGCTACCTGACCCACGACCACAGCCGCTACCAGCGCTACCTGTGCTGTGTCGGTGAGCGCCTGAACCTGCGCGAGACCCTCAGGCCGGCCATGGAGGTGCTGGCCTGCGTGCAGTCCTGTCCCGAGCCAGGGCTGGCCTTGCTGACCATGGGCAAGCGCGATGTCGGTCAGGACATGGGGCTGCCCGTTCCCCTGTGGTTGGCCGATGGCCGGGGTGGATCGCCCAGGACCACCCCTGGTCATTGGCACATCGATGCGCTCAATGACCAGCACGCCTATCTGCGGTTTGACCCTCAGGCGCCCGGGCATGAGCACCCACAGGTGGGGCAGACGGTGGCGTCAGGGATTTCGCACCCTTGCACCACCTTCGACAAGTGGCGCTGGATGCCGGTGGTGGACGATCGCTACCGCGTGGTCGCGGCGATCACCACCTGGTTCTGAGCCTCGGCCCGAGCGGGCGTCAGTCGCCGACGGGCTGGCCAATCGCGTAGAAGAAGCCGCCTGCGACATGGTGCAGGCTGCGCAGATCGTCGGGCGCCGTCTCGAAGTGCCAGCGTCCATCGGAGAACACCCGGTCATCGGCGCTCGCTTCAATGACTTCCGCGAGGATGAGGTCATGCGGACCCGCCACATGCGCCGTGGCGGGCAGCACTCGGCACTCCAGATGGGCGATGCAGCCTGAAACCAGGGGCGCGCCCGTGCGGGGCCCCGGCGCATGGCTGACGCCGCATCGCACCAGCTTGTCTGGATGCTGCAGGCCGCTTTCGCTGCCCACCGCCCGCACCAGTGCCGCCTGGGCCACGCAGGGCACACTGACCACGAGATGACCGGAGGCTTCCACCAGCTGGCGGGTGAGGGTAGCCTTGTCGATCACGACCGCCACCTTGGGGGTGTCGAAATCCAGCGGCATGGCCCAGGCCGCCGCCATCACGTTGGCGCGGTCACCGGACCGGCTGCCCACCAGTACGGTGGGCCCGTGGTTGAGCAGCCGGTACGCCTTGTCCTGGGGAACCAGGCGGAACATCAGGCCAGTTCGGCGATCAGTTCGATTTCCACGCAGGCCCCCATCGGGATCTGGGCGACCCCGAAGGCGCTGCGGGCATGGGCACCAACCTGCGGACCGAAGACCTCGCCGAACAGCTCGCTGGCACCGTTGGTGACCAGGTGCTGCTCGGTGAAGGTGCCGGTGCTGTTGACCAGGCTCATCACCTTGACGATGCGCTTGACGCCGTTGAGATCGGTCCCGGCCGCCTGGCAGGCCGCGTGCAGCGTGCCCATGAGGTCGATGGCGATGGCGCGCGCCGCGGCCTTGCCTTCCTCGGTGCCCATGGTCAGGCCCAGTTGTCCTACCCAGGGCTTGCCGTCTTTCTTGGCGATATGGCCGCTGAGGAAAACCTGCTTGCCCGTCTGCACGAAGGGCACGTAGGCGGCGGCGGGCACGGCCACCGGGGGCAGTTCGATACCCAGTTGGGACAGTTTGTCGTAAACGCTCATGAAGGGGCTCCTCTTTGTGACCGGACATTCTAGGATGCCACTGTCAGTCCCGCTTCAGTGGACTGCGCTGATAATCAGGAGTTTGCCCCTATAAGGAGATGCCATGAACACCACCCCCAGCGGTTTGCAGTACGAAGACACGGTCGTTGGACAGGGCGAGGTTGCCCAGGCCGGCCGGTATGTGCAGGTTCATTACACCGGCTGGCTCTACAACGACGGCGTGCAGGGCAGCAAGTTCGACTCCAGCAAGGACCGTGGCCAGCCGTTCGAGTTTCCGCTCGGCGCCGGCCATGTCATCAAGGGTTGGGACGAAGGCGTGCAGGGCATGGCTGTGGGTGGCACCCGCCGTCTGGTCATCCCGCCGCAACTGGGCTACGGCGCGCGTGGCGCGGGCGGTGTGATCCCCCCCAATGCCACCCTGCTGTTCGAGGTGGATCTGCTGGCGGTCTGACCGCCTGCCGTCGACGCAAGCTGAACAACAGCACCAGGCCCGTCGGGCACTGGTGCCATCGGTGGCTGGAGGGCCGCCTCAGGAGACATCACACCATGACATCCCGATCCATCCGCTGGGCAGCTGTCGCTGCCGCGTTCCTGCCTGCGCTGGCGCAGGCCGCTGATCTGGACGGCAGCCAGCTGTCCATCCTGTGGGGCGTGCCCTTTGCCGGCATTCTGCTGTCGATTGCCCTGATGCCGCTGCTGGCGCCGATGTTCTGGCACCACCACTTCGGCAAGGTGTCGGCCGCCTGGGCGCTGGCCTTCCTGCTTCCGTTTGCGGTCTTCTTCGGTCCCGCGGCCGCGGGCGCAGGCATCGTCCATGCGATGCTGGCGGAGTACATCCCGTTCATCATCCTGCTGACGGCGCTTTACACGGTCTCCGGGGGCATCTATATCCGGGGCAACCTGCATGGCAGCCCGGGCCTGAACACCGCCATCCTGGCCATCGGTGCGGTGCTGGCCAGCTTCATGGGTACCACCGGTGCCTCGATGCTGCTCATCCGCCCGCTGATCCGGGCCAACGACAACCGCAAGCACGTGGTGCATGTGGTCGTGTTCTTCATTTTCATCGTCTCCAACGCCGGCGGCTCGCTCACTCCTCTGGGAGACCCGCCGCTGTTCCTGGGCTTCCTCAAAGGCGTGGAGTTCAGCTGGACCTTCATCCACATCCTGCCGGAGACGGCCTTCCTGCTGGGGTTGCTGCTGGCCCTGTTCTACGCCATGGACTGGTGGTTCTACCACCGCAAGGAAGAGATCCAGCCTCAGGACCCCACGCCGGATGATCGAAAGTTCGGTTTTGATGGTGGCGTCAACTTCGTGCTGCTGGCCTGCGTGGTGGGCCTGGTGCTCATGAGCGGCCTCTGGAAGTCCGACGTGGTGTTCAACATAGCCGGCACCGAGGTCGGCCTGCCGGGCATCCTGCGTGACATCGGCCTGATCATCGTCACCGTCGCATCGCTTCAATTGACCCCAGGCAGCGTTCATGCCGACAACCAGTTCAACTGGGGGCCGATGCAGGAGGTGGCCAAGCTGTTCGCCGGCATTTTCCTGACCATCATCCCGGTGATTGCCATGCTCAAGGCCGGCGTCGACGGTCCCTTCAGTGCCATCGTCAGGGCGGTGACCAACCCGGATGGCACGCCCAACCCGGCCATGTACTTCTGGGCCACCGGCGTCCTGAGTTCGTTCCTGGACAACGCGCCGACCTATCTGGTGTTCTTCAACACCGCGGGCGGGGATCCGCAGGTGCTGATGACCACGCTGGCCCCGACGCTGGTGGCCATTTCCGCCGGTGCCGTGTTCATGGGAGCCAATTCCTACATTGGCAACGCGCCCAATCTGATGGTCAAGGCCATTGCCGAAGACCGTGGTGTCAAGATGCCGAGCTTCTTCGGCTACATGGCGTGGTCCGGGGCCATCCTGGTGCCCCTGTTCGCGATCATGACCTGGCTGTTCTTCGTCTGACCCACCCACCACGCATACCCATGAGCACACGTCCTGCCATCCTGATCGCCCGCGATGTCTTTCCTGAAGTGGTCGAGCGCCTGCAAGCCCATTTCGATGTCGAGACCACCGCGCCGGGGGTCACCCGCACCGCGCAGGAACTGGCCCAGAGCCTGCAGGGCAAGGTGGGGGTGATGACCACCGGCGGCGAGCGGGTCGATGCGACCTTGCTGGCCGCCTGCCCGCAGTTGAAGATCGCGGCCAACATCGCCGTGGGTTACAACAACTTCGATCTGGAGGCCATGACGGCCTCGGGTGTGCTGGGCACCAACACCCCGGATGTGCTGACCGAGACGACGGCCGACTTCGGGTTCGCCCTGATGATGGCGACCGCCCGGCGCATGACCGAGAGCGAGCATTTCCTGCGCGCGGGGCTGTGGAAGCAGTGGTCGCTGGACCTGTTTGCCGGCGCTGAGGTGCATGGCAGCACGCTGGGCATTCTGGGCATGGGGCGCATCGGTCAGGGCATCGCCCGCCGGGGGGCGCATGGCTTTGGCATGAAGGTGATCTATCACAACCGTTCGCGCCTGGATGCGGCCACCGAGGGCGCCTGCGGTGCGCGCTACGTGGGCATGGAGGAACTGCTGGCCCAGGCCGACCACCTGGTGCTGGTGCTGCCCTATTCGCCGGCAGTGCACCACATCATCGGTGCCACCGAAATCGCGAAGATGAAGCCGACGGCGACGCTGACCAACATCGCCCGCGGTGGCATCGTCGACGATGCCGCGCTGGCGCTGGCGCTGCGCGAGCGGCGGATCGCGGCAGCCGGTCTGGATGTCTTTGAGGGGGAGCCGGCGGTGCACCCGGATCTGCTCACGGTGCCCAATGTGGTGCTCACACCCCACATTGCAAGCGCCACCCTCAAGACGCGCATGGCCATGGCCATGCTGGCGGCCGACAACCTGATTGCCTACCTGACCGAGGGTCGGGCCGTGACGCCGCTGAATCCGCAGGTGATCCGGGGTTGAGCGCATGACCGGGGATGCGATGGTCTGGGCACTGTTGGCACTCGGCCTGCTGAATCTGGCGCTGCTGTGCTGGTTGCTGGTGCGTCGCCCGCCACCCGACGAGCAGGCTCAGGCCCAGCGGCAGCAGCTGTCGCAGCAGGTGCAGGACCTGTCGCGCCAGACCGAAAGCCGTCTGGGTGTGCTGGAGAGCGAATTGCGGCGCGAGGTGGGGGATAACGCCCGCGCAGGACGCCAGGAGGTACTGCAGACACTGGCCACCTTTCAGGAGGCGGTCAACCGCCAGGCCGCGGAGGCCACGCGCACCCAGAACGCCCAAATCGACGCATTTGCCCAGCAGCTGCTGCAGTTGCGCGGTACCTTGTCGGATACCCTCACGCGCCAGTTGCAGGACTTGAGCGAGGCCAATGCCCGTCGCCTTTCGGAGGTGCGCGCCACACTGGAAGCCCAGTTGGGGCTGCTGCAGCAGAGCAATGCGGCCAAGCTGGACGAGATGCGGGCAACCGTTGATGAGAAGTTGCACGCGACGCTGGAGCAACGCCTGGGGGAAAGCTTCAAGCAGGTGGCCGAGCGCCTGGAGCAGGTCCACAAGGGACTGGGCGAGATGCAGAACCTGGCGCAGGGCGTGGGCGATCTCAAGCACCTGCTGACCAACGTCAAGACACGCGGCATGTTCGGCGAGGCGCAGCTGGGTGCGTTGCTGGAACAGGTCTTTGCCCCTGAGCAGTACGCCACCCAGGTGGCCACGCGCCCGGGCAGCCGCAACGTGGTGGACTTTGCCATCCGTCTGCCAGGGCGCGGCGATGACGGTGCACCGTGCTGGCTGCCCATCGACGCCAAGTTTCCCAACGAGGACTACGAACGCCTGCTCGAGGCCCAGCAGCGGGCCGATGCAGAGGGTGTGGAGCTGGCGGCACGCGGTCTGGAGCAGCGCATCCGGCTGGAGGCCAAGTCCATGGCCGACAAGTACCTGGAGCCGCCGCACACCACCGACTTTGCCATCCTGTTCCTGCCCACCGAAGGACTGTATGCCGAGGTGTTGCGCAGACCGGGGCTGATGGAGGCGCTGCAGCGCGACCACCGTGTCACCCTGGCGGGCCCGACCACGCTGATGGCGATGCTCAACTCTCTGCAGATGGGCTTCCGCACCCTGGCCTTGGAAAAGCGCAGCAGCGAGGTCTGGCAGGTGCTGGGTGCCGTCAAGACCGAATTCGGCAAGTTCGGTGACGTGCTGGCCAAGGTCAAGAACCAGACCCAGACCGTGCTCAACACCCTGGATGCCGCCGAAGTGCGCAGCCGGGCCATGGGCCGTGCCCTCAAGGGGGTGGAAGCCTTGCCCCAGGACCGGGCCCAGGCGCTGCTGCCGCTGGAGGGCAGCGACGGGAACGGCGATTGAACGCCGGCCTGAGGCGCGCCCTGTGGCGCCTGATCGGCGCCCAGATCTGTCTGCACGCCGCCATGACCGGTTTCCGGATGGCGGCTCCGCTCATGGCCCTGCGCGAAGGGCAGGGGCCGGCGACCGTGGGCATCCTGCTGGCACTCTTTGCGACCTCGCAGGTGTTCCTGGCGCTGCCGGCCGGACGCTACGTGGACCGGCATGGCCTTCGCAAGCCCGTGCGCTGGGCCGTCGTGATCACGGTGGCGGGTGCCGCCCTGGCGGTGGCCTGGCCGGTGTTTCCAGTGCTCTGTCTGGCCGCCCTGGCCACCGGGGCGGGCTCGGGCATCACGGTCATCGCCTTGCAGCGCCACGCCGGGCGACTGGCCCAAGATGCCCACGAGCTGCGGCAGGTGTTCAGCTGGCTGGCCATCGGTCCGTCGATCTCGAACTTTGTGGGTCCCTTGGCGGCTGGCCTGCTGATCGATGCCTCGGGCTTTCGGGCGGCCTACGCCTTTCTGGCCGTGTTGCCCCTGCTGGCCTGGGCCTGGGTGGCCCGCGTCGATGAACACCCCGCCGAGGTGGCGGTGGAGCGGCCGGCGGGGCAGCGCTCCTGGGACCTGCTGCGACAAAAGGACTTCCGTCACCTGATGCTGGTCAACTGGTTGCTGGCGTCCTGCTGGGATGTGCACACTTTCCTGGTGCCAGTGCTCGGCCATGAACGCGGCTTCAGCGCCACGGCCATCGGATCGGTGCTGGGTGCCTTCGCGCTGGCCGCCACCGCCGTGCGGGTAGCCATGCCCTGGCTGGCGGCCCGCCTGCGGGAGGGCCTGGTGGTTGGTGCGGCCATGCTGGCCACCGCCTTGCTGTTCGCGCTCTACCCGCTGGTGCAGTCGGCGCTGCTGATGACCATCCTCTCCGTGCTTCTTGGGGTGGCGCTGGGCTCCGTGCAGCCCATGGTCATGAGCACACTGCACCAGATCACACCGCGGCACCGGCACGGCGAAGCCTTGGGGTTGAGGTCCATGGCCATCAACCTGTCCAGTGTGGTCATGCCCTTGCTGTTCGGTTCGGCGGGAACCTTGGTCGGCGTCACGGCTGTGTTCTGGACCGTCGGATCGGTGGTCGGTACCGGCTCCCGTCTCGCGTTCCGTATCCGTCCGGCCGGACAGGAGCCTGTCAGGCTGCGCCTGAAGGATTGATCGACCGAGCCTGTGCAATGACCAGTGCCGATTCTGAGATGATCGGGAACCCTTGCGTCTTGAAAGGGTCCGTTACAACTTCGGCCAGCGGCGTGCGCTCTGCGGCCTGTTCTCTCCGAGGTGTCATGACGTGCTGCTTCTGATTGTCTTGCTCCCGCTGCTGCTGGGCACCATTGCCACTGCCTGGGCAGGTTCTCGTGCCCGCATGGCTTCCGCGTGGCTGGCCGCTGCGGTCACGGCTTCCAGCCTCGGCTTGCTGCTGTCCATGGCCCCCCGGGTCATGGGCGGCGAGGGCATCCGGCAGGCCTGGTCCTGGGTGCCGGAGATCGGCCTGGCCCTGAGCTTTCGACTGGATGGCCTGTCCCTGATGTTCGCCGGCCTGATCATGGTGATCGGGCTGTGCATCATCCTGTACGCCGCCTACTACCTGAGTCCCAAGGATTCGGCGGCCAAGTTCTACAGCCTCATGATGCTGTTCATGGCGGCCATGCTGGGCGTGGTGTTGTCGGACAACCTGTTGCTGCTGGTGGTGTTCTGGGAGCTGACCAGCCTGTCGTCCTTCCTGCTCGTGGGCTACTGGAGCCATCGGCCCGATGCCCGGGCCGGGGCGCGTCAGGCACTCGCGGTCACCGGGGGCGGTGGCCTGGCCATGCTCGGTGGTTTCGTGCTGCTGGGCCAGATTGCCGGCACCTTTGAACTCAGCGAGATGGTCGGGCGGGCCGCCGAGATCCAGGCCGATCCGCGATTTGTACCGGCCCTGCTGCTGATCCTGTTGGGCTGCTTCACCAAGAGCGCGCAGTTCCCGTTTCACTTCTGGCTGCCCGATGCCATGGCGGCGCCCACACCGGTGTCGGCCTACCTGCATTCGGCCACCATGGTCAAGGCGGGCGTCTTCCTGTTGATGCGCATGTACCCGGTGCTGGCCGGCTCCGGCTGGTTTGAGGCCATCGTGACGGCCGCCGGCCTGGTGACCGTGCTGTTTGCCGCCTTCATCGCCATCTTCAAGCACGACCTCAAGGGATTGCTGGCGTATTCCACGGTCAGCCATCTGGGGTTGGTGACTTTTCTGGTCGGACTCGGCTCGCCCCTGGCCGCCGTGGCGGCGGTGTTCCATGTGCTCAATCACGCGACCTTCAAGGCCTCGCTCTTCATGATCGCGGGTATTGTCGACCATGAAACGCACTCGCGCGACATGCGTCGCCTGGGCGGCCTGTGGTCGCTGATGCCATGGACGGCCACGCTGTCGATGGTGGCGGCCGCTTCAATGGCGGGTGTGCCGCTGACCAACGGGTTCCTGTCCAAGGAAATGTTCTTCACCGAGGCGGTCAATGGCACGGCGGGCGTCTGGGCCTGGATGGTACCCGCCGTGGTGACCCTGGCAGGTGTCTTCAGCGTGGCGTACTCGTTGCGTTTCGTGCACGACACCTACTTCAACGGACCGCTCGGGGATGTTCCCAACACCCACCCGCACGAGCCGCCCCTGGGCATGAAGCTGCCGGCGATGCTGTTGGTGACGCTGTGCATCGCGGTGGGCCTGCTGCCGGCGGCCACCTTCGGCCCCCTGGTGGATGTCGCAGCGACGGCCATGGTGGCGCGTCCGCTGCCCGAGTACCACCTCTCGATCTGGCACGGATTCAACCTGCCGCTGCTCATGAGCGTGGTTGCGCTGGCCGCTGGTGTCGGCCTGTATGTCTGGCTGGCGTCGGGTCGACGGCTGCATCGCCTGGCGTCCGAGCAGTGGTTCGGCCCGGCCACAGGGCGCCAGATGTTCGAGTCGATCATCGACGGACTGTTTCGCTGGGCCGGGCAAATCACGGGCCGGTTGGAGACCGGCTCGCTGCAGCGCTATGTGGCCTGGTTTCTTCTGGCGGCCCTGGTGGTCGGTGCGGCCCCCTTGCTGGGCAGTGGCATCGGAACCGGTCCGCGTCCCACGATGGCCGCCACGCCGCTGGCGGTCGTGGTCTGGCTGGCCCTGCTGGTCACATGCGCAGTCATCGTCCTGACCCACCACCGCCGGTTCCAGACGGTGGTGCTGGTGGGGGTGGTCGGCCTGGCGGCTTCGCTGACCTTCCTCGGGTTCTCTGCCCCGGATCTTGCCTTGACGCAGGTCTCGGTCGATATCGTTTCGACCGTCCTGCTGCTGATGGGCCTGGCCCTGCTGCCCCAGTTCTCACCGAAGGAGTCGACCGCCGTGCGCAAGGGCTTGCATGCCATGCTGGCGCTGGCGGGTGGACTGGGCATGTCGGCGCTGACCTGGCTGGTGCTCACCCGTGACCACGACTCGATCTCCTGGTATTTCCTGGAGCAGTCCCTGCCAGTGGGGGGTGGCAGCAACGTGGTCAACGTCATCCTGGTGGATTTCCGTGGCTACGACACGATGGGCGAAATCACCGTGCTGGGCATTGCGGCGGTGGGTGTGCTCGCACTCATGGATGGCATGCGTGCGCGCCGGCCGCTGACCGATCCTGCCGGAATGCCCTGGTCGTTTGCCGAGCAACCGTTGCTGTTGCGCGTGGCGGCGTCGGTGGTGCTGCCTGTGGCGCTGGTGTTCTCGCTCTACATCTTCATGCGGGGTCACAACCTGCCGGGCGGGGGCTTCATCGCCGGGTTGATCACCGCGGTGGCGCTGGTCCTTCAGTTCATGGCGCTCGGGCAGGCCAGGGCGGAGGCGATGCTGGCGGCGGCTGGTGGACGGCGCTTTGTGCGCTGGATCGGCAGCGGACTGGGTATCGCCGGTCTCACCGGGGTGGGGGCGTTCATGTTCGGGCGGCCTTTCCTGACCAGCGCCTTCGGGCATCCCCACGTGCCCGTGCTCGGTGAGTTGCCGCTGGCCTCGGCGGCGGTGTTCGATCTGGGGGTCTACCTGACCGTGGTCGGGTCCACCCTGTTGACGATCTCGGTGCTGGGTCAGGTCTCCCGCGAAGGGACTTCACCGGCCAGCACGACCAAAGGAGTGGTCGCATGAGCATGGAATTCCTGCTGGCCAGCGGCATTGGTGTGGTGACGGCCACCGCCATCTATCTGATGCTGCGGGGGCGCACCTTCCCGGTGGTGCTGGGTCTGTCGCTGTTCGGCTATGCCGTCAACGTGTTCATCTTCGTCATGGGGCGGCTGTGGAGCAACGCCCAGCCGATATTGGTCGGCGAGGGACCGGTGGCCGATCCGTTGCCTCAGGCGCTGGTGCTGACCGCCATCGTGATCGGTTTTGCCACCACCGGTTTCGTGGTCGAACTGGCGCTGCGCAGCCGGCATGAGAATGGTACCGACCACATCGATGGCGTCGAGCCGGGAGGTCGGGGCTGATGCTGCATTCGCTCATGGACTTCTGGGCGCAGCACGCGCCGGTGCTGTCGGTGGTGCTGCCGATGCTGGGTGCCGTTCTGCTGCTGCTCATCGGTGATGCCGGTGGCATGGCGGGTCAAGGTGGTGGACACGACGATGCCCGGCTGCGCTGGCGCCGCCGGGTGGCCATGCTGGTCACCCTGGCGGGTCTGGCCATGGCCGTCGGCCTGGTGCACATGGCCCAGGGTGGCGAGCTGATGGTCTACCGCCTGGGCGACTGGCCTGCGCCCTTCGGCATCGTGATGGTGGTGGATCGCCTGTCCGCCATGATGGTGCTGCTGACCTATCTGGTCGCGGTGCCGGTGCTGTGGTACGCCAGCGGGGGGTGGGACGGCCGCGGCCGCTATTTCCATGCGCTGTTCCAGTTCCAGCTGATGGGGCTCAGTGGTGCCTTCCTGACGGGCGACCTGTTCAACCTCTTCGTGTTCTTCGAGGTGCTGCTGATCGCCTCCTACGTGCTGCTGTTGCACGGGCAGGGCCGCGAGCGGCTGCGCATGGGCGTGCACTACGTGATCCTCAACCTGTGCGCCTCCGGCCTGTTCCTGATCGGACTGGCGCTCGTGTACGCGGTGACCGGCACGCTCAACATGGCCGACGTCGGCTTGCGTCTGTCGCAGCTGCCGGCGGACACGGTGCCCCTGGCCCGAGCTGCGGGACTGATCCTGCTCATCGTCTTTGGCTTGAAGGCCGCGCTGGTTCCCCTGTATTTCTGGCTGCCTGGCACCTATGCGTCCGCCAGTGCGCCGGTGGCAGCCTTGTTCGCCATCATGACCAAGGTGGGCGTCTACAGCATCGTCCGTGTCCACTGGGGGGTGTTTGGCGCTGACGCCGGACCGGTGGCGCAGGTCGCCGCCGACTGGCTGTTGCCGATGGCCCTGATCACCAGTGTGCTGGGTGTGCTGGGGGCGCTGGCGGCTCATTCCATGGGACGGCTGGTCGCTTACCTCACGGTGTCCTCGGTGGGCACCATCATGGCGGGCGTGGGGCTTCACACGGTGGGCACACTTTCTGCGGCGCTGTACTACCTGCTGCACTCCACCATCGTGATGGCCGGCCTGTTCCTGCTGGTGGAGCTGATTGGTGCCCAGCGGGGTGATGCGCAGGACCGGCTCAAGCCGGCGTCCGCCGTCAGGGAGCCCGTGTTGCTGGGACTGCTGATGATCTTTGGTGCCGCCTCGGCGGCGGGCCTGCCGCCACTGCCGGGCTTCCTCGGCAAGCTGATGGTGCTGGGCAGCAGTGCCGGTTTGCCAGCGCAGGCCTGGGTCTGGTCGGTGGTGCTGGTGGTGGGATTCCTGACCATCGTGGGCCTGGCACGTGCCGGTGTCATCGTGTTCTGGCATGTGCAGCCGGATGATCGGGGGCAGGGCAGCCCAGCCGGGGCCAGTGCCAAGCTCCTGTCGTCCGTCTGGGCATTCATGGGCCTTACCGTGGCGCTGGCGGTGCTGGCGTCCCCGGTCAAGCGCTACACCGACGCCGCCGCCGCGCAACTGGCCGACTCCGCGGCCTATGTGGAAGCGGTGCTCGGGGCAGAGGCAGGCAGCCAGCCCACCACCCGTCCGTATGACGGCCAACGCACCACATCCGGGGAGAAGTCACCGTGAAGACCTCTGCATCCGAACCGTCCCGCCGGCCCGGGTGGTTCGACCATCCGGTTCTGTCGCTGTTGCTTGCCGCCACCTGGCTGGCGCTCTCGCGCAGCGTGGAGCCCGTGCACCTGCTGTCGGCCGCCCTCATCGCGCTGCTGGTGCCCCGCCTGCTGAGCAGTTTCCTGTGGCCTGGTCGCCCCATCGACTGGTTCGCCGCAGTGCGCCTGCTGATGGTGGTGCTCTGGGATATCGTGGTAGCCAACATCACGGTGGCCCGGTTGGTGCTGGGTCCGATGAACCGGCCTCAACCCCGATGGATGGCAGTGCCCCTGGCCAGCGATCATCCCCGCGTGAATGCCCTGTTTGCCAGCATCATCACGACCACCCCGGGCACCGTGTCGGCCGTGGTGGATGAGCAGCAGGGAGTGATCTGGGTGCATGCCCTGGACTGCAGCGATGCCGGGGCCATGGTGGCGGACATGAAGGGACGCTACGAGACTGCCTTGCTGCGGGTGTTTCGTCTGCCTGAAGGAGGGCGCGCATGAACATCCTGGAAATGGCCTTGAACATCGGCATCGCCGCGGTGGCTGTGGCCATCCTTCTGTGCACCTGGCGACTGGTGGGCGGACCGACCCTGACCGATCGCATCCTGGCGCTGGACACGCTTTATCTGAGCGTGGTGGCGTTGGTGGTCATGCTGGGGCTGCGCTGGCAGACCTCGCTGCTGTTCGAGGCGGCGCTGATCATTGCCATGCTCGGCTTTGCCGGGACGGTGGCCCTGGCGCGCTACCTCAGTCGTGGTGATGTGGTCGAGTGACGGGAGGAATCGCTGTGCAAACCGCCATCGAATGGCTGGCCGCCATCTTCATTCTGGTCGGCGCTTTTTTCCTGCTGGTCGGCGCGATCGGGCTGGTCCGTCTGCCCGATTTCTACATGCGTCTGCATGCGCCCACCAAGGCGTCCACGCTGGGGGTGGGCGGCGTGCTGCTGGCGTCCATCGTGCTGTCGGCCGCTCAAGGGCGGCCGGGCATTCCGGAGTTGCTGATCACACTGTTCGTTTTTGTGACGGCGCCGGTGTCGGCCAATCTGCTGGCGCAGGCGGCGCTGCATTTGCGGCTGCCTTCCCGGGCGCCGCTGCCTTCCGCTGTGGTGCCGGCGCAGGCGGCGGAGCCAGATCAAAGCCCAACCCCCTGAGATAGGTATCCATGGTGTGCTGTCCGACCAGCTCCAGGTCGAAGGCGGCCGGGTCGAGCAGCCAGCTCTGCAGCAGACCATCCATGACGATGTGAAGACCGAGGCTGGCCGAGCGCAGGGGCACCGGCAAGCGGATGCCGGCACGTTCTGCCGCCACAGCGATTTTTTGGGCGCTCAGTTCAAGGTACTGATTGCGGATGCGCAGGTGCCGTTCCCGCGCGCCCGCCATCTCGGCGTTGTATTCCACCTGATGGGTGGCGACCTCGAACACCCGCCGGATGCGCTCGTCGGTCGCGATCAGGTGCAACACGTAACGCATGCCTGACCGCAAGGCTTCCAGGGGCGCTTCCAGTGCCTCTGCCGGTGTCTCCAGGTCCGGAAAGCCGCACTCCATGGGCAGGGTTGCCCGGTCCATCATGGCATTGAAGAGATCGGCCTTGTCCTTGAAGTGCCAGTAGATGGCGCCACGTGTGGCGCCCGCCGCCGCGGCAATCTGTTGTAACGACGTGCTGGACACGCCCTGGGCCTGGAACAGCGTCTCGGCG
>JAJPEW010000164.1 GCA_021166755.1 Hydrogenophaga sp.
GGTACCAGGGTGGCGAGCTCAACGCCATGGACAACTACTGGGTCGTTCGCCAGCGCGACGCCCACGCCTGGGCCGAGGTGTGGCTGGCCGGTGAAGGCTGGGTCCGTGTGGATCCGACCGGTGCGGTCATGCCCACACGCCTGGGCAGCCTGACCCGGCTGGCGGCACCCGAGGGATTGGTCGCTGGCACCTTCCGCAACCTCAATCCGACGCTGGCCCGGCAACTGCGGGATGCCTGGGAGGCCATCAACAACCGGTGGGACCAGTGGGTGCTGAACTACACGCAGGGACGCCAGCTGGACCTGTTGCGCCACCTGGGTTTTGATTCCCCGAGCTGGCGGGACCTTTTGCTGGCACTGGCGCTGGTGGTCGGCACGGCTGGATTGGCGGGCGCCCTGTGGATGCTGTGGGAGCGGCAACAGCATGATCCCTGGCTTAGGCTGCTGGATCGGGCGCGACGGCAACTGGAGCAGCAGGGCCTTCCGGCCGTGACCCGCCCCACGCCCCGCGAACTGGCCCGGCAGACGCAACAACACTGGGGTGACACGGCACGGGCTCGGGCCATCCGGGACTGGCTGCTGCGACTGGAAGCGCAACGCTATTCGGCCGCTCCAGGCGCCTCGCTGGCTACACTCCGTCGGGAGTTCAGGCAGATCCCCTGGACACAGACCACCAAGACATGATCGCTTTCCTACGCCTGAGCCTGTGCGCCATGTTGCTGCTGCCAGGTGCAGCGACCCTGGCGCGGGCACCCTCGCCGCCCGTGACCGAGGGCGCCACCTACGACCAGCATCCCGCTGCCATGGCGTTTGCCACCGACCTCGCCGAGCGCCGCAACCTGGACCCTTCGTGGGTGCGGGCACAGATTGGTCAGGCCCGCCGACTGGATCGGGCCATCAGGCTGGTGATGCCACCCCCCAAGGGACAACCGAAGAACTGGGCCGCGTACCGGGCCCGATTCATCGAACCCCGACGTCTGCAGGCCGGGCTTCGTTTCTGGCAGACCCACCGCGAGGCGCTGGACAAGGCCGAGGCCACTTACGGCGTGCCCGCCAGCCTCATCGTGGGGGTGATCGGCGTCGAAACCCTGTACGGCGAGCACCTGGGCAACTTCCGGGTGCTCGACACCCTCGTGACCCTGGCCTTCGACTTTCCGGCGGCGCACCCCAGGGCGGAGGCCCGCGCCGCGTTCTTCCGGGATGAACTCGAGCAGTTCCTGAGCCTGTCCCATCGCGCAGGCATCGAACCCGCCAGCCTGCGAGGCAGCTACGCCGGCGCCATGGGCTGGCCCCAGTTCATGCCCAGCAGCTGGGTGCGGTACGCCATCGACTTCGACGGCGACGGAAGGGTCGATCTGTTCGACTCACCCGTCGACGTGATCGGCTCGGTGGCGCACTATTTCCAGCGATTTGGCTGGCAGCCGGGCATGCCCACCCACTACCCCGTGCGGATTGACCCGGGCAGCGCCGACATGGAGGCTTTGCTGGCCCCGGACATCCTGCCGAGCTTCAGTCCCGACAGTTTCGAGGCCAAGGGGGCGCGACTGGATGCGAATGCGCGGCACCACCCCGGCAAGCTCGCGCTGGTGGAACTGGAAAACGGCAGCGCCCCGAGGAGCTATGTGGCCGGCACCGAGAACTTCTATGTCGTCACCCGGTACAACTGGAGCAGTTACTACGCCATGGCGGTGATCGAACTCGGCGCCGCCATCGAGGCGATGCTCAAGCCCTGATTGACCGACGGATACCTTCCCCGACATCGATCATCTGGAAGACAATAGAAGGATTCGCCAGATCCTGACTGCGTCCCCGTGATCGACCGTTTCAAACGCCTGCTGCCCACGCCCGAAAGCGTCCGCCAGAACCGCTGGCTGCGCTGGATGGGCCCTGTCATCCATCACCCGCGGCTCTGGCATTTCAGCCGCAAGGGCATCTCGGCCGGTCTGGCGATCGGCATCTTCTTCGGCCTGCTGATTCCGATTGCCCAGATTCCTTTCTCGGCAGCGCTGGCGGTCATCCTGCGAGCCAATCTGCCGGTGGCCATGGCCAGCACGCTGGTGACCAACCCCGTCACCTTCGGGCCGGTGTACTACGGTGCCTACCACCTGGGCAGCTGGGTGCTGGGGGAACCCGGCGCCTCGGCCGCGGACGAGGTGCCTCCGCTGCAGGTGCCTGAAACCGCCGCCGAGGGTTCCACCCGCGGATTCACCGATTCGGTGCTGGCGGTCTTCGAGTACGCGACCACGGTGGGCAAGCCGCTGGTGGTCGGTCTGGCCATCCTGGCGGTGCTCTGTGGTCTGGCGGTCTACTGGATCAGCAGTGCCGTGCTGGCGTGGCGCGTGCGACGTCAGCGCCAGCAGCGCGTCCGGTCGAGGTTGCTTGCCTGAGGGCGAGTCGCACGGTTTCAGCCCGCCGACACGGGTTCGATCCGGATATCCACCGACAACTGCTCATCGCCACCGCCCCGTCGCAAGCCCTTGACGGGTGGACAGACGGTGTAGTCGTTACCGCAAGCCAGCCGGATGTGGCGCTCGTCCACCAGGCAGCGATGGGTCACGTCCACGCTGACCCATCGCCGGGCCTGGACATCGATGCAGACATCGACCCAGGCGTGGCTGGCCAGATCAGGTTCGTTGGCGGCGTAGAAGTAGCCGCTGACATATCGGGCCGGCAACCCCAGGCTGCGACACACGGCCACCAGCACATGGGCCTGGTCCTGGCACACGCCCAGCCCCCAGTCGAAAGCCTCCAGCGCCGTGGTCTCCACGGCGGTGCGTCCTGGCCGGTAACGCACCTTGTCGGCCACCGCATGCACCAGATCCAGCACCTGATCGACCGGGGTTTCGCACTGTCCTGGTGCAACCCGGGGAACCACCTCCCTGGCCCATGCGGTCATTCGGGGATGTGGCTCGGCATGGGTGGTGGAGCGGCGGTAGAAGGCGGGATGCGGCAAGCCTGAAGCATCCTCGAACACGGGCTCAACCAGGGTCAGCACGGTGCCTTCGGCGACGATGCGCAGCTCGCGCAAGCCCTGCTCCGGACCCGCCGTGAGCGTGAAGCTGTGCATCCGGTTGCCCAGTCCGTCCGGCTGGGCATGCAGGCGGCCAGGCACCTGGATGCGCCAGTCCAGCACCGTCTGGCCCGGGCCCGACAGGGGCCACAGGTGCAGGTTCTGCACCGAATAGAGCAAGGGTTCGGTGTACTGGTAGGCGGTGGTGTGACGGACGTGGAGTTTCATGGACCGGGTGGCAACAGGCTGCCTGCGGGAACACCAGAGGGTAACCGCATTGTGCCTTCAGCAGCCCGGGCAGCCCCGGCCACCCGGGACTCTGGTCAGTGGGTCGGCACCAGGAAATCCTGACTGATGCGCCCACCCAGGTCGTTGACCCGGTCGAGAAACTGGGTCAGGAACGCGTGCAATCCGGTGGCCAGGATCTCGTCAATCCGTGCAAACTGGAGATCGGCACGCAGCTTGCCAGCCCGCCGCTCGGTCTCGTGGGAGTGGTCGTTGGAGACAACGCCCAGGTTGTTCACGACCTCGTTCATGCTGGCCGCCAGGCTGCGCGGCATGTCCGGGCGGATGATGAGCAGTTCGGCCACCCGCTCGGGGGTGATCACATCCCGGTAGACCTTGCGGTAGATCTCGAACGCGGAGACCGATCGAAGGATCGCGCTCCAGTGGTAGAAGTCGTACTCTTGGTCCTGCTCGCTGGCGGCCCCGAAGAAGTCGCTTTGCACGGCATGGAACTTCACGTCGAGCAGACGCGCCGTGTTGTCGGCACGCTCCAGGAAGGTGCCCATGCGGTAGAAGTGGAAGGCTTCATCCTGCAGCATCGTGCCGATGGCCACGCCTCGGGACAGGTGCGAACGGTGCTTGACCCACTCGAAGAAGGCGCCGGGATCGCGCTCGAAATCCCGCGTCTTGAGGTAGCCGGCCAGTTTGAGCCAGGTGCTGTTCTGGGTCTCCCAGACCTCGGTGGTCAGGGCACCGCGCACCGCCCGCGCATTTTCGCGGGCCGCCCGCAGGCAGGACACGATCGACGACGGGTTGTTCTCGTCTCGGACCATGAAATCCAGCACGTTGCGCGGCGTGATCGCACGATCGCCGTATTTGGCCACGAACGCCGGCATCAGCTCGCTGATGGACAGCAGGCCTTCCCAGCCCACCTGCGCCACGGCGGCGGACTGCGGCAGCAGGGAGGTCTGGTAATTCACATCGAGCATGCGCGCGGTGTTCTCGGCCCGCTCGGTGTAGCGGGACATCCAGAAAAGGTGGTCGGCGGTACGGGACAGCATGCTCAGTTCTCCAGGATCCAGGTGTCTTTGGTGCCGCCGCCCTGCGACGAGTTGACCACCAGCGAGCCTTCCTTGAGGGCCACTCGGGTCAGGCCACCGGGCACCATCTGCACGTCCTTGCCCGACAGCACGAAGGGTCGCAGGTCAATGTGGCGCGGGGCAATGCCGCTGTTGACGTAGGTGGGACAGGTCGACAGGCTGAGCGTCGGCTGGGCGATGTAGCCATCGGGCTTGGCGATCACGGCCTGCCGGAACTCCTCGATCTCGGCCGCTGTCGAGGCCGGACCGACCAGCATGCCGTAGCCGCCAGCGCCGTGGACTTCCTTGACCACCAGGTCCTTCAGGTTGGCCAGGATGTACTTGAGGTCCTCGGGGTCCCGGCCCATGAAGGTCGGCACGTTGGACAGGATGGGTTTCTGGCCCAGGTAGAACTCGATCATCTTCGGCACGTACGGGTAGATCGACTTGTCGTCGGCCACACCGGTGCCCACCGCGTTGCAGATGGTCACGTTGCCGCTGCGATACACCCCCAGCAGGCCGGCGCAGCCGAGCGTGGAGGTGGGCCGGAACACCAGCGGGTCGAGGAAGTCGTCGTCCACGCGCCGATAGATCACATCCACCCGGCGGGGTCCCTGCGTGGTGCGCATGTAGACGAAGTTGTCCTTGACGAACAGGTCCTGTCCTTCGACCAGTTCCACCCCCATCTGCTGGGCCAGGAAGGCGTGCTCGAAATAGGCACTGTTGTACATGCCTGGGGTCAGCACGACCACCGTCGGCTCGGCCGTGGTGGCTGGGCTCACCGACCGCAAGGTCTCCAGCAACAGGTCCGGGTAGTGGGCCACCGGCGCGACCCGGTTCTCGGTGAACAGCTCGGGAAACAGCCGCATCATCATCTTGCGGTCCTCGAGCATGTAGGACACGCCACTGGGCACCCGGAGGTTGTCCTCCAGCACGTAATACTCGGCCTGCCCCCCGTTGCCGGGCACCGGCGCACGCACGATGTCGATGCCGGCGATGTGCGAATAGATCTGCTGGGGCACCTCGACGCCCATCATCTCGGGCCGGAACTGGGCGTTCTGGAAGATCTGGTCGGCCGGCACGATGCCCGCCTTGATGATCTCCTGATCGTGATAGACGTCATGGATGAAGCGGTTGAGGGCGGTGACCCGCTGCACCAACCCCTCTTCCATGCGCGTCCATTCGTGGGCCGGAATGATGCGGGGAATCAGGTCGAAAGGAATGAGGCGTTCGGTGCCGGCACCGTCTTCGTCCTTGGCGCCGTAGACAGCGAAGGTGATGCCCACGCGGCGGAAGATCATTTCGGCCTCTTCCCGGCGCGAGGCCATGACCTCCGGCGTTTGCTGGGCCAACCAGCGGGCGTAGTTCAGGTAGTGGGCCCGCACCTCGTCTGGCGAGGCATGCATTTCGTCGTACATCGGTCGGCTCATGATGCGATTTCTCCTGCCAGAGAGCATAGCAAGGAGCGGGCCAACCGGAGTTGCGCAGGATCAGTCGTCGGTGTCTTCGGCCAGAGATTCCCCTGCTTTCGCCGTCCAACCCGCCGCTGCGCTCGCCTCTCGCGGCGCAGAGCGCCAATATCGCCGATCCTGATGGCGCCAGCATTGCACCCGCCCAGGGTCCGCACTGCGCCAGGTGGCGGCCCCGCAGGCCGGGGAACTGACCCAGGGGATGTCGCGCTGACGGTAGCGTGCCAGCACGGTGGGCGACGGATGCCGAAAGGCGTTGCGGTAGCCGGCCTGGATGACGATGTGTCTTGGCTTCAGGGTGTTGAGCCAGACCGGGCTCGACGACGTGGCACTGCCGTGATGGGGCGCGACCAGGAGAGTGGCCGTCGCCTGGGGGTGGGCCATGGCCAGGCGAACCTCGTGATCGGCATCGATGTCCCCGGTCAGCCAGGCCGACTCCTGGCCGGCCGCCTGGGTGACACGCAAGACACAGGACATGGCGTTGTCCTCCAGCAGTGTCCGACCATCCTCGGCGTAGTCCTGAGGCCAGGGGTGCATGATGTCGAAACGCACACCATCCCATTCCCAGTGCTGGCCGGCGACACAGCGCCGAGACGGCTCGGTGGCAAACGATGCGAGCCAGCGCGCCTGCGGATGGGCCTCCGCGATCGCCTCCATGCCGCCCGCATGGTCGCTGTCGGCGTGACTCACCACCACGGCATCCAGCCGCTCGCCCAAGGCACGCAGCAGCGGCACGATGACCCGCTCTCCCGCACTGCTGTCCTCGCCTTGCCGGGGGCCGGTGTCAAACAGCAAGGCGTGGCGGGTGGTGCGCACCAAAATGGCGCTTCCCTGGCCCACGTCGATCGCCATGACCTCGAAATCCCCGAGCGCGGGGCGCGCAGGCGACCACAACAGCGCAGGCCATACCAGCAGCAGTCCCGCCGAGCGCAGCACCCAGGGCCAGCGCTGCACCAGAAGAATGCCCCCGACCACGGCGGCGGCCGCCAGCGGCCAGGGGGCGATGGGCCGTTCGATCACCGCCCACGGCAGCATCGCGATCCATTCCAGACCGTGGCTCATCCACCCCAGCGCCACAGCGGCAACATCCCATGCCCAGGGGAGCAACACCCCCAGGAAGGCCAGGGGCGTGACCACCAGCGTGACCCAGGGCACCGCCA
>JAJPEW010000183.1 GCA_021166755.1 Hydrogenophaga sp.
TGGGAAGATCCCTTCCACCTGACCGCCCAGCTGACCGACGACGAACGCCAGGTGCAGGAAGCCGCCCGTGCCTACTGCCAGGAAAAGCTGCTGCCGCGCGTGCAACTGGCCTTCCGCAACGAGACCACCGACGTGTCCATCTTCCGCGAGATGGGCGAGCTGGGGCTGCTGGGCCCGACCATCCCCGAGCAATACGGCGGCGCGGGTCTGAATTACGTCTGTTACGGCCTGGTGGCGCGGGAGGTCGAGCGCGTCGACTCCGGCTACCGCTCCATGATGAGCGTGCAAAGCTCGCTGGTGATGGTGCCGATCAACGAATTCGGCAGCGAAGCGCAGAAGCAGAAGTACCTGCCCAAGCTGGCCACCGGTGAATGGATCGGCTGCTTCGGCCTGACCGAACCCAACCACGGCAGCGACCCCGGCAGCATGATCACCCGCGCCCGCAAGGTCGACGGCGGCTACAGCCTGTCCGGCGCCAAGATGTGGATCACCAACAGCCCGATCGCCGACGTGTTCGTGGTCTGGGCCAAGGACGACGGCGGCCAGATCCGCGGCTTCATTCTGGAAAAGGGCTGGAAGGGCCTCAGCGCCCCGGCCGTGCACGGCAAGGTCGGTCTGCGCGCCTCCATCACCGGCGAAATCGTCATGGACGAAGTGTTCGTGCCGGAAGAAAACGCCTTCCCGGACGTGCGCGGCCTCAAGGGCCCGTTCACCTGCCTGAACAGCGCACGCTACGGCATCGCCTGGGGCGCTCTGGGTGCCGCCGAAGACTGCTACTTCCGCGCCCGCCAGTACGTCATGGACCGCCAGCAGTTCGGCCGCCCGCTGGCCGCCAACCAGCTGATCCAGAAAAAGCTGGCCGACATGCTGACCGAAATCAGCCTGGGCCTGCAGGGCTGCCTGCGCCTGGGCCGCATGAAGGACGAAGGCACGGCCGCGGTGGAGATCACCAGCATCCTCAAGCGCAACAGCTGCGGCAAGGCGCTGGAGATCGCCCGCATGAGCCGCGACATGATGGGCGGCAACGGCATCAGCGACGAATATGGCGTGGCCCGCCACCTGGTGAACCTGGAGGTGGTCAACACCTACGAAGGCACGCACGATGTGCACGCGCTGATCCTGGGCCGCGCGATCACGGGAATCGCGGCGTTTGCCAACTGAACACTGCCCCGCAGATCGGCGGTTTTCAGGGACAAAGCTCAAGTGCCCCGGCGGCTTTCTGGTAGCGTCGGGGCATGTCCCTGTCACTTGATTTCCTGACCCTGCCCCTGCTGGCCGCTGCCGGCCTGGTGTTCATCAGCGTGCTGGCGGGCGTGTTATCCGCTCGTGCCGGGTTTTCCTTCCTGCTGGTGTTCCTGCTCGTGGGCGTGCTCGCGGGCGAGGATGGGCCCGGCGGCCTGGTCTTCGATGATTTCCGCCTGAGCTTCTGGGTCGGCAACGTGGCGCTGGCGGTGATCCTGCTCGATGGGGGTCTGCGCACCGACTTCGACACCTTTCGCACCGGACTGAAACCCTCCTTGTGGCTGGCCACGGTGGGTGTGGTGGTGTGCGCGGGCCTCACCGGTGCGGCTGCCCACTGGCTGCTCGACTTGTCCTGGCCGCTGGCCCTTCTGGTCGGCGCCATCGTCGGCTCCACCGACGCCGCGGCGGTGTTTTCCCTGCTCAAGTCCTCGGGCGTGCGGCTCAATGAGCGGGTGGCGGCCACGCTGGAAATCGAATCCGGCATGAACGACCCGATGGCGGTCTACCTGACACTGACCTGCATTGGCGTGGCGCTGGCGGTGGCTGCTGGAGGCCCGAGCACGGTCGGCCCCATGGAGGTCCTGCGATCCCTTCTGCTGCAGTTTGGCTGGGGGGCTGCTCTGGGCCTGGCCGCCGGATTCGGCATGGCCGAACTGCTCAAGCGCCTGGGGCGTGGCGAAGACGGCGGCGGAGGCATCCGCGCCCTGTTGCTGGTGTCCGCCGGGCTGACGGTGTTTGCCGGCGTGACCTGGCTGGGCGGCTCCGGCTTTCTCGCGGTCTACGCGATGGGGGTCATCATCGGCAACCGCGCCCGCCGTCTGGTGCGCTCCTCGCTGTCGGCCATGGACGGTTACGCCTGGCTGTCCCAGGCCGGCATGTTCCTGTTGCTGGGCCTGCTGGTCACGCCCACACGTCTGCTGGAGACCTTGTGGCCCGCGCTGGGTGTTTCAATGGTGCTCATGCTGATCGCCCGCCCGCTGTCCGTCTGGTTGTGCCTGGCCCCCATGCGGTTCGCACGCAACGAGATCGCCTTCATCTCCTGGGTGGGCCTGCGCGGCGCAGTACCCATTGTGCTGGCCGTGTTCCCGGTGATGGCCGGTATTCCGGGGGCGCAAACCTATTTCAATGTCGCTTTCGTGGTCGTGCTGGCATCGCTGCTACTGCAAGGCTCGACCATTGCCTGGAGCGCCCGGCGTTTGGGTGTGACCCTGCCGGACCCCGACGACGAACAGCAGGTGCGGCAGGTGTTCGGCGACTTCGTGCTGGACGCCGGTACCACCATGGACAACCTGTGTGCCTTCTACGGTCTGCCGGTCCCCGGCGAGCCTTCCCAGACCCTGGGCCACTGGCTGACCGAAAAACTGCACCGCCCGCCCGTGGTCGGTGACAGCGTGGCCCTGGGGCAGGCCGAACTGAGCGTGCGGGCCATGGAAGGCGGCCAGATTCGGCGCGTCGGCATTCGCCTCGGCTAGCGCCCCTGTTGGCTTTGGGGTATATTAATAACCAACCGGTCAGTAATATGCCTACCTCCCCTGCCGACCACGAATCCGAGCACGATGCTGCCCGCCCACGCCGCGAGCGGCGCAAGGAAGCGCGCCCTGGCGAACTGCTGGATGCCGCGCTGACCCTGTTCGTGGAGAAGGGGTTTGCCGCCACCCGCGTCGAAGAGGTGGCCGCCCGTGCGGGCGTCTCCAAAGGCACCCTTTTCCTGTACTTCCCCAGCAAGGAAGACCTGTTCAAGGCGGTGGTGCGCGAGAACATCGCTGGCCGCTTCGACGAATGGAACCAGGAGCTGGAGGCCTTTGACGGCAGCAGCGCCGATCTCGTGCGCTATTGCCTGCACTCCTGGTGGGAACGGATCGGCATGACGCCCGCCTCCGGCATCACCAAGCTGGTGATGAGCGAGGCGCGCATGTTCCCCGAACTCGCGGCCTTCTACGAGCATGAAGTGATCGAACCCGGAGACCGTCTGTTGCGCCGCGTCCTTGAGCGCGGAATCAGCCGGGGAGACTTCCGCCCGACCAACCTCGACTACGCCGTCTACAGCCTGATCTCACCCATGATCTTCCTGCTGATGTGGAAGCATTCGCTGGGCCCATGCTGCCCATCCACGCGTGAGATCGATCCGGTTCAGTTCATCGACACCCAGGTCGATCTCATCCTCCATGGCCTGGTGGCCACGCCACACACCCTATCCTCATGAACACAACCCCTCGCCGGACCTCCCGGCTGCGCTGGATCCTGCTGGCACTGCTGGTGCTTGGACTGGCCCTGGGCATTGCGCGCGCGATCGGCAAGCGCGCCCAGCAGCAGAAAGTGGCCAACGAGGCCGCCACCCAGCTCCAGCAGGCACCGGTGTTCGAACTTGGCTCATCGGACGTGGTGCGGGTAAACAAGACATCCCTGTCAAGCACGGTCCCGGTCTCCGGCAGCCTGAAGGCACTTCAGACCGTGCAGATCAAGGCGCGGGTGGCCGGCGAACTGCAGGACTTCGTCAAGCGTGAGGGCGAAGCCGTGCGTGCCGGTGAGGTCATTGCCCGCATCGACAGCGCCGACGCGCAGGCCCGGGTCCGCCAGGCCGAGCAGCAGGCCCACGCGGCGCAGGCCCAGGTCGCGATTGCCCAGCGCACCCAGGACAACAACCAGGCTCTGGTGCGGCAGGGGTTCATTTCAGCCACCGCGCTGGAGACCTCCAGCGCCAACCTCGCCGCCGCCCAGGCCAACCACCAGGCCGCGCTGGCCGCACTGGACATCGCCCGCAAGGCATTGGCCGACACGGTGCTGAAGGCGCCGCTCAGTGGACAGATCTCGGCGCGCCTTGCCCAGAACGGGGAGCGGCTGGGCGTCGATGCGCGGATTGCGGAAATGGTGGATCTGTCGGCCTTCGAGGTGGAAGTGGCCCTGTCGCCGGCAGCTGCGGCACGGGTGACCGCCGGGCAGACCGCTCGCCTGCGCATCGAAGGACTGGACCGACCGGTCGAGGCCCGGGTGGCCCGGATCAACCCCAGCGTCCAGACCGGCAGCCGAAGCGTGCTGCTGTACCTGCAAGTGGCGGCACAAGACGGCATGCGGCAAGGCCTGTTCGCGCAGGGCGACATCCTCACGGGCCAGCAGGAGGTGGCAGCCATCCCACTGTCGGCGGTGCGCAATGACAAGCCCGCGCCCTACGTACAGGTGGTCCGTGATGGCAAGGTCGCTCATGTGGCGGTGCAGTTGCAGCGACAGGGAATGGCGGGCGAAGAGCCCATGGTCGATGTGAGCGGCCAGTCCGGTCTGGAGACCGGCACGCCCATCCTACGGGCCACCGCCGGCCTGATCCGGGAAGGCACCGCGGTCAAGGCGGGAGACGCCGTCCCCAAGGCCAACAGCCAACCCTGAGCGAACGCCATGTGGTTCACCCGCGTCTCGTTGCGCAATCCCGTCTTTGCCACCATGGTGATGGTGGCATTCGTGGTCCTGGGACTGTTTTCGTTCCAGCGACTGAAAGTCGACCAGTTTCCCAACATCGACTTTCCGGTGGTGGTGGTCACCACCACCTACCCCGGCGCCTCACCCGAAATCGTCGAGTCAGAAGTCACCAAGAAAGTGGAGGAATCGGTCAACACGATCGCCGGCATCAATGCGCTGACCTCGCGCAGCTACGAAGGGCAATCGGTCGTCATCATCGAGTTCCAGCTGCACATTGATGGCCGCAAGGCCGCCGAGGACGTGCGCGAGAAGATCGCCATCCTGCGGCCGAGCTTCCGGGATGAGGTGGATGAACCGCGCGTGCTGCGTTTCGATCCCGCCAGCCGGGCGATCTGGTCCGTCGCGGTCTTGCCGCAAGCTTCTGCTCAGGGTCAGGCACCCAGTGCCGTCGAACTGACCACCTGGGCCGAACAGACCCTCAAGAAGCGGCTGGAAAACGTCCGGGGTGTGGGCTCCGTGAGCCTGGTCGGCGGCACGCGGCGCGCCATCAACATCGATCTGGACCCTTCGGCCATGGAGGCCATGGGTATCACGACAGAGCAGGTGGTGGCGGCCGTGCGCAGCGAGAACCAGGACCTGCCGGTGGGCACGCTCAAGACAGACGAGCGCGAGCGCGTGGTCCAGGTGCTCTCGCGCCAGCAGAACCCGCAGGACTTTGCCAGCGTGATTGTGGCTCGCCGCAATGGTCAGCCTGTCAGGCTGGGCCAGGTGGCGCGCATCAGCGACAGCACCCAGGAGGTCGAGAGCCTGGCACTCTACAACGGCGAACGAACGCTGCTGCTGCAGGTGCAGAAGGCCCAGGACGAAAACACGATTGCCGTGACCGATGGCCTGAAGGCGGCCATTGACCAGCTGCAGGCAGAGGTCCCCGCGGGTGTCCGCCTGGAGCCGATTGCCGACGGATCACGCCCCATCCGGGTGTCGGTCAACAACGTCCGCCAGACCCTGATCGAAGGGGCCCTGCTGACGGTGCTGATCGTTTTCCTCTTCCTCAACAGCTGGCGCTCCACCGTCATCACCGGCCTGACGCTGCCGATTGCCCTGATCGGAACATTCTTCTTCATGAACCTGTTCGGGTTCACCATCAACATGATCACGCTGATGGCGTTGACCCTGTCGGTGGGCCTGCTGATCGACGACGCCATCGTGGTGCGCGAGAACATCGTGCGCCATGTGCAGATGGGCAAGAACCCGTTCGACGCGTCCATGGATGGCACACAGGAGATCGGTCTGGCGGTGCTGGCGACCACCTTGTCCATCGTGGCGGTGTTCCTGCCCATCGGTTTCATGGGCGGCATCATCGGCAAGTTCTTCCACGAGTTCGGCATCACCATGGTGGCGGCGGTGCTGATCTCGATGTTCGTGAGCTTCACGCTCGATCCGATGCTGTCCTCGGTCTGGCACGATCCGGAGATTGAAAAGCACGGCAAGCACCTGCCGCCGGCGACCCTCTATGACCGCACCATCGGTCGCGTCACCACCTGGTTTGATCGTGTCCAGGACGATCTGGCCGAGCAGTACCAGGGCGCGCTGCGCTGGTCGCTGCGGCACAAGCTGGCCACCATGGCGCTGGCCGTCGTCACTTTCATCGCCAGCATCGGCCTGCTGCCCCTGCTGGGCAGCGAGTTCGTGCCCAAGGCGGACTTCTCCGAGACCTCGGTGAGCTTCCATACCCCCGTGGGCTCTTCGCTCGAGGCCACCGAGACCAAGGCGCGGCAGGTCGAGGCGATCCTGCGCGAGTTTCCGGAGGTGCGGTACACACTGACGACCATCAACACCGGCAATGCTCAGGGCAAGATGTACGCCAGCATCTATGTCCGCCTGGTCGATCGGAAGGACCGCCAGGTCAGCGCCGACGCCATGTCGGCCCGGTTGCGGGAGAGGCTGCGCACCGTGCCCGGGATCACAGTGACCCACGCCGGCCTGCTCGATCCGGTCGGCGGCAACAAGCAGCTGGAATTCTCGTTGCAGGGGGACGACCTGACCGAGCTGGCGCGGCTGAACGAGGAAGTGATGCAGAAGATCCGCCCGATCGTGGGCCTCGTCGATCTGGACTCCAGCCTCAAGCCCGACAAACCCACCGTGGATGTCAGCCTGCGGCGTGACCTGGCATCGGATGCCGGACTGAACACGGCCGCGGTGGCCAGCAGCCTGCGCACCCTGGTGGCGGGGCAGACGGTGGGCAACTGGCGGGCCCAGGACGGCGAGAGTTACGACGTGAACGTCCGGCTGGCGCCGGACCAGCGGGAGCGGACCGCCGACCTGGAGCAACTGCCGCTCACGATCGGCACCGGCAGCGATGGTCAGGGGCGCGTCGTCCGGCTGGGTCAGGTGGCGCAGATCACCGAGTCCACTGGTCCCAACCAGATCAACCGGCGCAACCTCAACCGTGAAGTGGCCATCAGCGCCAACGTGTATGGCCGTTCGCTGGGCGAGGTGTCTGCAGAGGTCCGTGCCGCGCTGGACACGGTTGCCTTCCCGCCCGGCTACCGCTACGAGTTCGGCGGCTCGACCAAGAACATGCAGGAGAGCTTCGGCTACGCGGTGTCGGCGCTGGCCATGGCCATCATCTTCATCTACATGATCCTGGCCAGCCAGTTCCAGAGCTTCCTGCAACCGCTGGCGCTGATGACCTCGCTGCCCTTGACGCTCATCGGCGTGGTGCTTGCGCTGATGATGTTCGGGTCGAGCATGAGCATGTTCTCGGTCATCGGCATCGTGCTGCTGATGGGCCTGGTCACCAAGAACGCCATCCTGCTGGTGGACTTCGCCATCCGCGCCCGGGAGGGGTTTGATGACCAGCCTCCCCTGGACCGGGAAAACGCCCTGCTGCTGGCCGCCAAGGTTCGTCTGCGCCCGATTCTCATGACCACGCTGGCCATGGTGTTCGGCATGGTGCCGCTGGCGTTTGCGCTGACCGAGGGCTCTGAACAGCGAGCTCCGATGGGTCAGGCCGTGATCGGCGGCGTCATCACCTCCTCCATCCTGACCCTGGTGGTGGTCCCTGTCGTGTACTGCTACATGGATGATCTGGCCTCCTGGCTGCGTCGCCGCCTGGGCCCCCGCGACACCGTGGCCGACCCCATGCCTGCCAGGGGTGAGTCAGGGTCCCCCCGGTAAAATGGGGCAGGATCGGCTAATATACCCACCGGAGTATCAAAATGACCTCTCAGGACACCCTCGACCTGGCCCGCGCACGCTTCAACATGATCGAACAGCAGATCCGTCCATGGGAAGTGCTGGATCCCGTCGTGCTTGACTTGCTCGATCGACTGCCCCGCGAGCAGTTCGTGCCCGCCGGCCAGCAGGCGCTGGCCTATGTCGACATGGAACTGCCCCTGGCCTCGCCCGCCGTGGAAGGTGAATGCATGCTTGCTCCCCGGGTCGAGGCGCGCCTGCTGCAGGACCTGGCCATTCGTCCGGACGACAAGGTGCTGGAGATCGGTGCAGGCAGCGGCTACATGGCCGCCCTGCTGGCCAGCCTGGCGTCCCGGGTGGTTTCGCTGGAGATCAATGAATCGCTGGCCCGCATGGCCCGTGAGAACCTGCAGCGCGCCGGCATCACCAACGCCGATGTGCGGGCGGCCGATGCGTGCGCCAACGGCTTCGCCGCTTGCGCGGCAGAAGCCCCCTGGAACGTGATCGTGCTCAGCGGGTCCGTGGCCGAAGTACCGCCGGCACTGCTGTCGTTGCTGGCACCGGGCGGCCGACTGGGCGCCATCGTGGGCGAGGAACCTGTGATGCGCGCCACGATCATTACCCGTGTGGGAGACACCTCGTTCCAGACGGCACAGCCCTGGGACACCGTGGCTCCTCGCCTGCACAACTTCCCGCAAGCATCCCGCTTCCGCTTCTGACCCACCTGCCACCATGATCTCCATCCGTCCCGCCCAGTTTCCGCAGTGGCTTCAGGCCCTGGCCGACGAGCAATCCGGTGTCAAACCAATGGTGCTGGACGTACGCGAGCCCTGGGAGTTCCAGATGGCCAGCGTCAAACCCGATGATGGCTTCGATCTGGTCCAGATGCCCATGCGCAGCATCCCGGCCCGTTACCTGGAACTGGACCGGAACCGCCCGATTGCCTGCCTGTGCCACCACGGTGCCCGCAGTGCACAGGTGGTTCACTTCCTGATGCAGCAAGGCTTTGAGCAGGTGGTCAACGTCCACGGCGGCATTCACGCCTGGTCGCAGGAGCGCGACCCGTCGGTCCCCGTTTACTGAGCAGCGTCTGCCTGGTCAGCCCTTATCCGTTCATCGAAGGATTTGCCATGAGTGCCCTGCGCGCCAACCGTCCTCTCTACCGTCAGTTCCACGTCCGCATGGCTGCTATCGCAGCCGTGGCCGCCTGCATGGTTTTGCCCGCACAGGCCCAGAGCCTGGTGGAAATCTACGAGGCCGCACGCGCCTACGACGCCACCTATCTGTCGGCCCGGTCGCAGTACGAAGCCAACCTCGCCCGTGCGGAGCAGGCCAAGGCCGGGCTGCTGCCCCAGGCGGGCGTGTCGGCGGGCGCCAACTGGAACGACCGCAACAGCTCGGTCAACGCACTGGACGGCTCCTTCAACAGCCAGAACGTCACCTTGTCTGCCAGCCAGCCGCTGTACCGGCCGGCCAACCGGGCGGCCAGCGAGCAAGGTGAACTGGCGGTCGAGGTGGCCAAGGCCCAGCTTCAGGCCGCCGAGCAGGAACTGATCGTGCGCACCACCCAAGCCTACTTCGATGTGCTGGCGGCGCAGGACACCATGACCTTCGTGCAGGCCCAGAAGGCCGCAGTGGCCGAGCAGCTCGCCGCAGCCAAGCGCAACTTCGAGGTGGGTACCTCCACAGTGACCGATTCGCGGGAAGCCCAGGCACGCTACGACCTGGTGCAAGCCCAGGAGATCGCCGCCGAGAATGACCTTCGTGTCAAGAAACTGGCACTCGACCAACTGGTGGGTCGCAGCGGCGTCAGCCCCAAGCCCCTGATGGTGCCGGTGGCCCTGCCCGCCTTGTCCCCTGCCGATCCGGAAGCCTGGGTCCGGGAGGCGGAACAGCGCCATCCAACCATCCAGCAAGCCGCCAAGGGGCTCGACATCGCCCGACTGGAGACCGCCAAGGCCGAAGCCGGCCACAAGCCCACGCTTGACCTGGTGGGTCAGTACCAGGTCGCACGCGCGCCATCGTCCTCGGCGAACATCCCGGGCTACGTCCGCAACAACACCGGTACCATCGGCCTGCAGTTCAACCTGCCGCTGTTTGCCGGCTACGCGATCCAGAACCGGGTGAAGGAAACCGTGGCCCTGGAAGAGAAGGCGCGCACCGATCTGGAAGCCGCACGCCGTGGCGTCACCCAGGCCACTCGCAGCGCTTACTTCGGCGTCCTGTCCGGCCAAGGGCAGGTCAAGGCGCTGGAGGCGGCCGAAGCCTCCAGCCAGAGCGCCCTGGAAGCGAACCAGTTGGGCTACCAGGTGGGGGTGCGCATCAACATCGATGTGCTCAACGCCCAGAGCCAGCTGTTCCAGACCAAGCGCGATCTGGCGCAAGCCCGCTACAACGTCCTGCTCGGCGGCCTGCGCCTGCGCCAGGCCAGCGGTCAGCTCGCTCCCGATGACCTGCGACCGATCGACGCGATGCTGGCCCGCTGAGCTGAGCTAAACTGCCCGACCGGACACCGGCAGGCCTGATCCGGCCGGTGTCGTCGACAAGAAAGCCAAGAGGTCTCATGCAATCGGTCAATGTGTTGTGCATCAAGTGGGGAAAGAAATACGGCCCCGAGTACGTCAACCGTCTGCACAACATGGTTCGCCGGCACCTGCACCGACCGTTCCGCTTTGTCTGCCTGACCGACGACGCCCAGGGGATCGATCCCGGCATCGAAGTCAAACCCATTCCTCCGATCGGTTTTGACGAGTTCGACCAGCGCAAGCCCTGGACCTTCGGTCATGGCTGGCTCAAGCTCACCAGCTTCGCCAAACCCCTGTACGACCTGGAGGGCCGGACGCTCTTCCTCGATCTGGACATCGTCATCGTCGACAGTCTGGACCCCTTCTTCGATCAACCCGGCGAATTCGTGGTGATCAAGGAATGGGACAAGAAGGACGGCACCGGCAACACCTCGGTGTACCTGTTCACCGTGGGCGCCCATGTCGATGCCCTCGACCATCTCAGAAACGGCTACCCCAAGGTGGTCGAAGAGGTGCGCAATGAGCAGGAATTCATCACGGGCTACCTCGGTCGCCAGGGCAAGGTCAGCTACTGGCCTGAGGAATGGTGCCGCAGCTTCAAGCGGCATTGCATGCGCCGGGGCATCATGGGCTGGTTCGCCCCACCGGTGATTCCGCCTGGCGCCCGCGTGATTGCCTTCCACGGCAAGCCCAACCCGCCGGATGCCATCGCCGGCATCAGCGGCAAGTGGTACCGGCGCGTCTTGCCCACGGCATGGGTCGCGGAACACTGGCGTTGAGCCCCACGCACCGACTGTACCGGCTCATCGCTCGCCTGCTGGTACCCGCGGTGCTCGGCTGGCTGTGGTGGCGAGGGCGGCGCGAACCTCTGTACGCCAAGCGCCTGCCAGAGCGCCTGGGGATGATCGAATGCCCTCCGGAGGCCGCCGGCGGCATCCTGATACACGCGGCCTCCGCCGGCGAAGTGCAGGCCGCACGTCCGCTCATCGAGGCCTTGCGGCATCAGTGGCGTGATCACAGCCTGACCGTCAGCACGGTCACGCCCACCGGGATGCAGATGCTCAGGGACCACTGGGGTGCCGTGATCCGCCATGTGTACCTTCCGCTGGACACCGCCGGCGCCACCGCCCGATTCCTCGACCGGCTTCAGCCCAGGATGCTCATCCTCATTGAACGGGAGGTCTGGCCAGAACTGCTGTGGCAGTGCCGGCGTCGATACATTCCCGTGGTCATCGTCAATGCGCGTCTGTCCGAGCGATCCGCCCGCAGCTACCGGCGACTCGCCAGCCTGTTCCGCCCGGCATGGTCCCACCTGAGCTGGGTCGCCGCGGCCGAACCGGAGAGCCAGGCCCGGTACATCGCGCTGGGTGTGCCCGCCGAGCGGTGCCACAGCACCGGCAATCTCAAGTTCGACATGCCGGCCCACGAGGCCCCCTCTGTACGCCCGCCGGTGTTCAATGGCAGGCTGGTGGTGGTGGCAGGCAGCACGCATCAGGACGAAGAAGACATCCTGCTGTCGTTCTGGCCCGAACTGGTTCGGCAGGATCCCCGGTTGCTGCTCGTGCTGGTGCCCCGACACCCACAGCGTTTCGACGATGTCGCCCGAAATCTGGAGCGCGCCGGGCTGGCCTTCGCGCGTCACAGCCGCCGTGAGCAACCCACCCAGGACGTGCACATCTGGCTGGGCGACACCATGGGCCAGTTGATGCAGTGGTACCAGAGCGCGGACCTCTGCTTCATCGGCGGCAGTCTGGCCCATGTCGGCGGACACAATGCACTCGAAGCCATGGTGTTCGGCAAGCCGGTCCTGTTCGGCCCTCATACCCACAACTTCGAACAGCTCTACCAGCTGATCGAAACCGCGGGTGCCGGGGTGCGCGTACGCTCTGCTGAGGAACTGCGGCAGCAGGTCGAGATGGCCTGCCACGACCTCGGGCCTTTCAGGAGCATGGGCCACCGCGCCGCCTCACTGGTCAGGCAGCACCAGGGAGCCACCGCACGCACACTCGCCATGCTCGCCCCCCTGTGGGCGCATCACGATCCCGCGGCCCTGACCCCGATCCGTACGGCGAGTCAGCAGGGGCGGGTCGTCTGGTGGGACCCGGGTTTGTCCGACGAGGTAGCCTCCGCCGACTTTGACCTTGGCCCGCATCAGGGCGATGCCCGGCCCATGGCCACCGGCAGCGGCCGGGGGCAGGTTCACCTGACCGATTGCGGCCGTGTGTCCGTGGTGCTGCGGCACTATCGCAGGGGTGGTCTGATGGCCAGGATCAGCAAGGACCGCTTCATGGGCACTCGGGCGGCGTCTAGCCGTGCGATGCGCGAGTACCAGTTGCTCCGCCTGATGCGTTCCTGGCGCCTGCCCGTGCCAGCACCCGTCGCGGCACGATTCGACCCGAAAGGGTTCACCTTCCGCGCCGACATCATGGTGGCCATGCTGCCTGGGACCCGCAACCTCGTCCAGCGCCTGGCAGTCAGCGCGCTGCCCGACTCGGACTGGGAGGCTGTCGGCCGGGCCATACGTCGCATGCATGAGCACCAAGTCTTTCACTCGGACCTCAACGCCCACAACCTCCTGCTGGACGACACCGGTCTGGCGTGGATTGTCGACTTCGACAAATGCGGGGTGCGTCCTGGCGATGACTGGAAATCGGCCAACCTTGAGCGACTGCTCAGATCCTTGCGCAAGGAAACGCAGCGACAGGCCATCCGACATTGGTCGGAAGATGCTCACTGGCCCACATTGATCCGGGCCTATCAGCTCCCGCCGGACCTGGGAGAGGGATCCGTGTGACCAGACTTGTCTGGTCGGATCCAGGACGCAGGTGACCAAAGGGACAACGCCAGCCAGAGGGCGGCCCAAGACAGATACACCTGGCGGAAGGCGTTGATGCCCAGGACATTGACGGAGAGCCCGTAACCCAGCACGAACACAGTGATCAGCATGCCGGCCAATGCCAGCTCCCGATGGTCATCGTCCTCTGACAGATACCGGGCGCCGAAGGTGGTCAGCACGCCGACGAACAAGCAGACCAGCCCGGCCAAGCCGACAAAACCGGCTGACATCAGGGTTTCGACCAGCAGGTTGTCAAACGTTCCCAGGTTGGCCAGAACATCACTGATGTCGAACTGCCTCAGATGAGCACGCATCGCGCTGATGGCTTCACTCTGCGGCCAACCAAAGACAGGCCGTTCCCAGAACTGAGCCAGGCCAAACCGCCATATCTCCAGACGGATACTGACCGAACCTTCCGTGATACCGCCATTGCTCAGCCAGTGCACGGCGCCATCGAGCCCGCCGATCAGACGGTCCCAGACCAGTTCGCGGGGCGCGAACCAGAGCAAGGCGGGAAACAGGAGAACGATGGCCGTGAGATAGGCCAATCTGACGCGCAAGGGGCGGCGTGCGGTCACGCGCCAGGCCCAAACGAAAAAGATCAGGAAGATGGCGAACCACCCTCCCTTGGAGCCACTGAGGAACGATGCCACAAAGCCGGCCCCCACGCCGGCCAGACACACCGTCTGATAGACCCAGTGATCCTGGCGGCGATGGAAGTACAGATAGCCGCACAACGATGCACCGGACAGCAACAGAGCAATGTGACCGAAGGGGATGGCGTTTCCATGCGCCCCATGCGCACGGGCAATCCCTTCGTGGTAGACCTGAAACCACGCCATGAAACCCGCGAGCAGCGCACCGAACGCAAACCCCAACCAGACAGATCGCTGCGCGGGCAGCCACCGCCTCGCTCCCGCCAACATGAATGGCGCCAGGAAGAATGGAATCAGGGGTTCGTAATACTGGATCTTGTATCCATGCACAATCCCCACGAGCACGTAGGCCACCACGTAGCCTGCGATCCCCAGCACCAACCAGCGCACACCAGGCCGGGTCCATGCATCCTTCCAGCTCGGCAGCAAGCCGGCCCTCCAAGACAAACCCGCGACCGACAGCGCCAGCGCCAGGAAGGCGTATCCCCCGGGGAGCACCAGAGTGGCCGCCAGAAGCAGCGCCACCATCAAATTCAACGATCTTTCAGCCATGAGCTGGAACGATTTCCCTGGAGATACTTCTGCCGAGTCGAAGCATCAAACAGATCAAGCTGGGGATGCCACGGCATGTGGAGGCATCCAAAGTCACCGGCGACCCGGACCGCCTCGAAGAACACGCCATCGTAGAGCCGCTTGTCATACACCGCCATGGTGGTGTCGATGGGTGCGGCGTAGACCTCGAGCGACGGGTGGGACAGCCGCTTGTGCCAGAAACGCTGCTCCCACTCGCGCACACTGTACTGGCGCTGAAATGCAAAAGGCTTGCACTTCTTCTTCTGGTAGGTGTTCGAAATCAGCTCCAGATCAACGGGGAGTTCCAGGGCCAGACCGGCCTTATAGACTTGGAAATGCTGCGCCACCTGATGCAACTGACTCAGGAAATCCCGGGGCATCCGCTCATTCAGGAGCAAGTCGGGATCCGAACAGGCGAAAACGTCCGGAAGTTGGTCATAGAAAGGCGGCAGGAAGGCCACCTTGTGGCCAAAATTCCTGTCCAGAAAGATCACGCTGGCGTCGTTGCCCTTGTCCAGGCGCGACAGGATGCGCCGTGTCTCGTCGTCACCGGACCTGTTGTCCAGAACAATCGGGCTGACACCAAACCCTTTGAGCTGGCGGACCATGTGCTCCACATACACACCGTTGTTGTACGAGATGAGCAAGACCGGCACATCCGACTTGCATTGGTCCAGTGCACGCGCCAGTCTCATGGGGCCGTCTCCGGCCTGCCATGCAAGCCAGCGAGACCTCATCTCGCACGCCCAGCGGTTGAATGCACCGCTCATGACGAAGCCCCGGATACCGCCAACCTGGAGGGCAACCGCCACTGCAGGAGGCCACACAGGCGCCCCCACATTCTGGCAATCAGGCGTGGGGAAAAAGCAAGCACTCTCAGAGGCAGACTGACCACGGTCAACGCGATGAGTCGCCTCCTTAGACGATTGGCCTCAGCGCAAGATCGGTGCTTCGACACAAAAATCAACTTCGACTGCGCGTGGTGGAAGCCTCTGGTGTACTCGCTTCTCCAAGGCGCATCGCCTCTGACGGAGCCACGCGAAAAATGCCGAGCGATCGCTCCAGGCACCACAATCATCGGGCGGCGATGCTGAAACAGACGAAGGCAAAGATCGTCATCTTCGTAGTAGAGGAAAAACGTCTCGTCGAAGAAACCCACACCTTCAAAGGCGGACAGGCGAAACAGCATGGCCGCACCACACACGAAACCCACACAGACCGGTCCATCGGCCCCAGGCCCGGTGCTGGGCCAAACCGTCTGGGGCCAGCGGTAATTGATCTCGCGGCGCCCGTTCGGATCTGACAGTTCCGGGGCGACCACAGCCGCGTCGGGAAAATCCCGGGACGCACTGAGCAGTGTTTCCAGCGCACTGGCTGACACCACACAGTCCGGGTTGAGCAGGAAAGCCCAGGGCGTGCTCACCTGATCCAATGCCCGGTTGTTCGCCGCCCCGAACCCAAGGTTCAGGGGATGCCTGAGCACTCGCGCGTGTGGCCAAAGCGTGGCGACCCGATCAGCAGTGCCATCGCCACTGGCGTTGTCGGAGACGATCACATGCTCGCAGCATGACAGCAGCGGATCGAGACCGTCAAGACAGTGGGCGCTGTCCTTGGTCACCACCACCACGGTCACATCACGGAGCGAAGGCAAAAACACGTTGTCCCTTGGGTGGCGAACCAGCGATCAAGGCTCAGTGAGCGGACGCACCCACCACCGCATCGGGCTTGGCCTGCTTGAGCAAGGCCAGCATGGTGTGTTCAATCCGGTGCAGGGCATCCACCGTCTGCCCTTCAAACCTGAGTACCAGCACGGGTGTCGTGTTCGATGCCCGGATCAGGCCAAAGCCGTCCGGCCAGTCCACCCGCACACCGTCAATCGTCGACAGCACGGCGGGCGCCGAGAAGGCCGGGTCCGCCTGGGCCAGATCGACCAGTTTCTGCACCACAGCGTGGGGTTCGCCTTCCGCACAAGCGACGTTCAGCTCGGGGGTGCTGTGGCTGGTTGGCAGGGCATCCAACACGGCGCTGGCATCCGCGCTGCGGCTGAGGATCTCCAGCATGCGCGCACCGGCGTACGAGCCATCGTCAAAGCCGAACCAGCGCTCCTTGAAGAAGATGTGGCCGCTCATCTCCCCGCCAAGCGGGCTGTCGAGCTCCTTCATGCGGGCCTTGATCAGCGAATGCCCGGTCTTGTAGATGTGGGGCACGCCGCCCGCCTCCCGGATGGCTGGCGCCAGGCGCTGGGAGCACTTGACATCAAAGATGATGTTCCCGCCCGGCACGCGAGAGAGCACGTCCCGCGCAAACAGTACCATCTGGCGATCGGGAAAGATGTTGTTGCCACCCCGGGTGACGATGCCCAGGCGGTCACCGTCACCGTCAAACGCCATGCCCAGCTCCGCTCCGGTTTCCTCCAGCGCGCGGATCAGATCCTGCAGGTTCTCGGGCTTGCTGGGATCCGGGTGGTGATTCGGGAAATTGCCGTCCACCTCACTGAACAGTTCGATCACCTCGCAACCCATGGCGCGGTACAGGGCGGGCGCCGAAGCCCCGGCGATGCCGTTGCCACAATCCACCACCACTTTCATCGGGCGGCTCAGGCGCACGTCCGACACGATGCGGTCCTGGTAAGCCTGACCCACGTCGACCGATCGGACCGAGCCGCCCGCCATCAGGGCCCAGCTGTCGGTCTCCATGATCTGGCGCAGCTTCTGGATCTCGTCACCGTAGATGGCGCGTCCACCCAGCACCATCTTGAACCCGTTGTAGTCCTTCGGGTTGTGGCTGCCCGTCACCTGGATGCCGCTGCGGCACAAGGTGCTCGCGGCGAAGTACAGCATCGGGGTGGTGACCATGCCGACGTCGATCACCTCCATGCCCGCAGCGACCAGCCCGCGGATGAGCGCTGCCGACAGCGCGGGACCACTCAGGCGACCATCCCGACCGACCGCCACGACCGTTTCACCCGACGCACGCGCGTGGGTGCCGAAGGCCCTGCCCAGCCCCTCGGCCACTGCTTCGTCAAGGGTGGCAGGTACGATGCCGCGAATGTCATAGGCCTTGAAGATCGACGGTGACAGCTGCATGTTGAGAACGATTCTTGATAGGTAAAAAGCTAACCCGACATTGTAGGATGAGCGCCGTTATCGGCCGAATGTCGATGTCCGGATCCGGCCAGCCACTGCCGCTCCACCGGGCTACCATGGGGCCATGGACACCGACCTTCATCAGAACCCGGCAGCCTGCTACGACGCACTGTGCGCGCGCGACGCCCGTTTTGATGGCCACTTCTTTGTCGGTGTCACCAGCACGGGCATCTACTGTCGGCCAGTGTGCCGGGTTCGCACACCCAAGGCTGACAACTGCCGGTTCTTTCGCCTGGCGGCACAGGCGGAGCATGCCGGTTTTCGGCCCTGCCTGAGATGCCGCCCCGAACTCGCGCCTGCCCAGCGGCATTGGTCATCGGTGGACGCGGGAGACTGCTTGCTGCTGTCCGCCATGCAGTGGCTTGATCATCCCGGTCACTGGTCCATCGGCGACACCGGTATCGGCTCCACGCTGCAATCGCTGAGCGCACATCTGGGAATCACCGATCGGCATCTTCGCCGCCTGTTCGGCGCACGGCTGGGCATTTCCCCCCTGCAGTACCTGCAGACACGCCGGTTGCTGACCGCCAAGCAGCTGCTGACCGACACGGCGCTGCCCATGTCTCAGGTTGCACTGGCCAGCGGCTTTGGCAGCGTGCGGCGATTCAATGAGGTGTTTCGTTGCGTTTACGGCCTTCAACCCAGCACCCTGAGACGGCACCCCGAGCAGGCCGCAGATTCTTCGATGGTGCCGCATCCGGTCCTGCTGCAATGGCGCGCCCCCATGCACGTTGCATCCATGTTGACCTTTCTCGCCGACCGGCAACTGGCCGGGAACGAGGCCATGATTCACGGACCCCGACCAGGCATGCTCAAAGCGGTCCGGCTTGAGACCCGGGCGGGATCCGTATCCGGCTGGATCCGGATCCGCTTTGTTCCCGAGCGGCAGAGTGTGACCCTGGAGGTGAGTCCCCTGCTCTGGCCAGAGCTGCCACAGATCATCTGGCGGACCCGGCACTGGCTGGACCTGGACGTCGACATCACGCAGATCGACTCAGTCCTGGATGAGGACTTTCCTTGCGGCAGCGGACTTCGCCTGCCGGGCAGTTTTGACGGTTTCGAGGCCGGCGTGCGCGCGATCCTCGGGCAGCAGGTCACCCTGGCCGCCGGCAACACCCTCACCGCCCGCCTGGTCGCCCAATGGGGCACACCGGTGGAAACACCCGCATCCTCGGTCTCAATCGCATTCCCTGACCCAGAGACTTTGGCGCATGCCGATCCTTCCCGGATGGGCTCGCTGGGCATCACCAAACAACGGCAGACAGCCATCATTGCCCTGTCACGGGCCTGCGCCGACGGCAAGCTGCGCCTTGAACCCGGTGGCGACCCGGATACCACGGTAACGCAGTTGATGGCGTTGCCGGGTATCGGGCCCTGGACGGCACAGTACATTGCCATGCGGGCGCTGCATTGGTCGGATGCATGGCTGCCGGGCGATGCCGCGGTCCGCAACGCCTTGTGCGGCCGTCAGCCACCTTTGTCCCCTGATCACCTCGCCCAGCGCTGGCGACCGTGGCGCAGTTACGCGGTGGTGCGTGCGTGGGCCATGGGCACCTCCACCAGGAATCGACATGACACTGCCTGAACCCATCACCTACACCCGCTGGACATCGCCCCTGGGACCCATGCGCCTGGCCGCCAGCCCGCAGGGTCTGCTCGGTGCCTGGTTCGACGGGGACCGCCATGGTCCGGCCACCTGGCTGACGGCCCACTGGCAATATGAGGACGGACACCCGCTGCTGGACGAAGCCGCCGTACAGCTGCAAGCCTATTTTGATCAGAGTCTTCGTACCTTTGATCTGCCGCTGGACCTGCGTCTGGGCACAGGATTCCAGCAACGCGCCTGGCAAGCCTTGCTGGACATCGGCTATGGCGCAACGATTACCTACGGAACCTTGGCCTCGCGACTGGACAATCCGGCAGCGGCCCGGGCCGCCGGCGCAGCCATCGGCCGAAACCCGCTCAGCATCGTCGTTCCGTGCCACCGCGTGCTTGGTTCCAACGGCGCACTGACGGGCTACGCCGGAGGCCTGGAGCGCAAAGTCGCCCTGCTTCGGCTCGAAGGTGCGTTGATCTGACGTCCGTAGTCCGCCTCATGGGTGGCTGGACTCGGCAAGGGAGCAGGAGGCGGAAAAAAGAAAAAGCCGTTCAGTCTTGCAACCGAACGGCTTTCATGATCACTTGGCGGAGTGGACGGGGCTCGAACCCGCGACCCCCGGCGTGACAGGCCGG